>NZ_JBEXUS010000010.1:0-134081 GCF_040614455.1 Nocardia sp. NPDC005978 | reverse complement strand
GACGGGATCGGCGCGGGCGCGCTCGCACCGGGCGCGACGGCCTGCGGGGCGACCTGCGGCAGACCGACGGTCTGCAGCACGCGGCGGATCACGTCGTCGGGCGAGATCTCGTCGGCCAGCGCGTCGTACGAGAGCACCAGGCGGTGCCGCAGCACGTCCGGGATCACCTCGACCACATCCTGCGGCACGACGTAGTCGCGGCCGCGGATCAGCGCCACCGCGCGGGCCGCGGCGATGATGCCGAGGCTGGCACGCGGGGAGGCGCCGTAGGAGATCCACCCGGCCACATCGTGCATGCCGAACTCGGCGGGCTTGCGGGTGGCGGCGATGACGCGCACGACGTAGTCGACCAGCGCGTGGTGCACGAAGGTGTTGGCGGCCAGCTTCTGCAGCCGCACCACCTCTTCGGGCGACAGGATCGCCTTTGCCTCGGGCGGGGTGACGCCCATCCGGTAGATGATCTCGCGCTCCTCCTCGACGGAGGGGTAGTCCACGACCACCTTGAACAGGAAGCGGTCACGCTGCGCCTCGGGCAGCGGGTACACGCCTTCGCTCTCGATGGGGTTCTGAGTCGCCATGACCAGGAACGGGTTCGGCATCGGGTAGGTCTTGCCGCCGATGGACACGTGCCGCTCGGCCATGACCTCGAGCAGCGCCGACTGCACCTTGGCCGGCGCGCGGTTGATCTCGTCCGCCAGCACGAAGTTCGCGACGACCGGGCCGAGCTCGGTGTCGAACTCCTCGCGCCCCTGGCGGTAGATACGGGTGCCGACGAGGTCGGTCGGCACCAGGTCGGGGGTGAACTGCACGCGGGAGAAGCTGCCGCCCACCACCTTTGCGAACGTCTCCACGGCCAGGGTCTTGGCGATACCCGGCACGCCCTCGAGCAGCACGTGGCCGCGCGCGAGCACACCCACCAGCAAACGTTCGACCAGTCGATCCTGGCCGACGATCACTCGTTTGACTTCGTAGATCGCCTTTTCCAGGGTCTGGACATCGCGCTCGAGGGTGTTCGGCGGCGGCGCGTCCTTCACCGTGCTTACCCCGCTCACACCATCAGTCGAAGTCACCAACATCCCCGCTTTCGCTTTGGTCCTGTGCGTGCTGCCACAACTATTCCAGGTATCCCGCGCGTTCGCCGCACCCGGTTGCGATCGCGGGTGTCGAGCCGCCTCGAAATCGGCGGACGCGCGCGGAAAGTCTCCCGAACTCCGAACAATGGCCGGGCAGTCACATTAGCTATAACGCCGGGTCGAATCACGACTCGATCGCGGCCCCCGGCCCTGCTCACCCCCGGCAACCCGGTCACCGGGAGGTTCGGCAACCCGCTGGTATCCGCCGCGCTCGGGCGCGTCCGGAACGCGGGCCGGACCGGGGCCCGAGTGCACATCGGAAAAATGGCCCCGGGCATTTCACCGAAAGGGACACGGAATGATCACGCCTGGGTACAGTTTCTGAAACGTCACCACACCAACATCGAATTCGGCGTTCGCCGACCCCCCCGATGACTTCGCTGATCTACCGAGGACGTGCCGTGCCGCTGCACCGAGAGACACCCGGTTCCCTATCCGTCCTGGACCTGCTCGGCGAGGCCGACACCGCCGGAGCGGTCAGTCACCGCGCCGACAGCGGTTCGCCGTGGGGCATGCGCGGCCTGTCCGGCGCCGCCGTCGCCGCGGGCGCACTGCTCGCCACCACGGTCCAGCTCACCCCCGCGACCGCGAGCGCGGCGCCCACCGAGGCCAAGGGCACGCTCGATGCCTCCGAGGTCGCGGTGGCGCCGAATCCGTTCCAGGTGGCGCTCGAGGTCGTCGCCTCCTACGTGCCGCAGGTGGCTCCGCCCGCCGTTCCGGCCGCGCCCGTGTTCGCCGAATCCCCCGGGGACATCAGCGATGTCGCGCCCGCGCCCGCCGCCGAGGTGGCCGCGCCCTTCGGCCTGGCGAATCTGCCCCAGGAGATCCGCGGGCCGCTGGCGCAGGCCGAACAGGCCATCAAGAACATTCAGCAGATGGCCGCGCCCGCCATCCCCCAGCTGCCCGCTATTCCGCAGCTGGCGCCGCCGGTCTCGGCTCCCGCGGTGCTGCCCGTGGGCGGCGAGATCAGCTCCGGCTTCGGAAGCCGCTGGGGCGCCATGCATTACGGCGTCGACATCGCCGACGCCCTGGGCACCCCGATTCACTCGGCGATGGGCGGCACGGTGGTCGAGGCCGGCCCCGCCTCGGGCTTCGGACTGTGGGTCCGCGTACTGCAGGACGACGGGACCACCGCCGTCTACGGGCACGTGAACGACATCTACGCCCAGGAGGGGCAGCGGGTGAACGCGGGCGACGTGATCGCCTCGGTCGGCAACCGCGGCCAATCCACCGGACCGCATCTGCACCTGGAGATCTGGGACGCGGACGGCAGCAAGATGGATCCGGTGGCCTGGCTCGCCGCCAAGGGCGTGATCATGGAACAGCACTGGGGCGCGGACTAGACGGACCGCCGCCGCGCGAGATTTCGCTCGCGCGGCCCGGGCCCGCCCGGCGGGGTCACGACCCCGCCCCCACAACGACAAACGGTCGGCCACACTGGATTCCAGTGTGCCGACCGTTGTCGTTGGCGCGTGGGGTGACTAGCCCGCCATCGAGGCGTAGCCGATCAGCAGCTGCTCGGACTCGGCCGAGAACTTCCAGGTCCCGCCGACGTTCACCCAGGTGACCGGGATCGGGTAGTTGTAGCTGCCGAGGCGGCTGTTCAGATTCGCGGACAGCACGTCGCCGTCGACCGAGATCGGGCCGCTGACGTCCCAGCTGTAGCCGGGGATGGCGGCGATGGTGCGGCCGACGCCCTGGATGCCGGCGGCGTTGCCCGACTCGAGCTCGGCGGCATTGCCGTTCAGCGCGGACTGGAGCTTGCCCTGCAGCTCGCCCGCCGAAGGCGTGGCCGGAGCGGCGATCGCAACGGGAGCGGTGAGCACCACGGCGGCGGACACGGGCAGCAGCAGCCCGGCGGTCGCCATCGAGGCCGCGAGGAACTTGCGAATCATGGGTAGTTCTCCTTGTGCATAGGTTAGCCTAAGCATATTCCACACGAACGACCCCCGCGTCAACTCCGTGCCCGGACTCGCACCGGCGGCGGCCCGCGGTAGCGAGCCGATTCGTACACCGACCAGTTTCCACGTTGCCGTGCGCGCGGCGCGCGCTTACCGCACACTGATCTCCTGGCAAACGCCGTGCGCGAGCGGCGTTTTCACGCGGGAGCACGAATGACTGCTACTTCTCCTCCGTCCGATGATGAACGCCGCCTCGCCGAACTCGGCTATAAACAGGAGCTTTCCCGGTCCTGGTCCGGTTTCTCCAACTTCGCCATCAGCTTCACGATTGTGTCCATCCTCACTGGCGGGCTGGCGAGCTACGGCATCGGCCTGGCCAACGGCGGGCCGATCACCATGGCGTGGGGCTGGCCACTGGTCTCGGTGATGGTGCTGTTCGTCGGGCTGGCCATGGCCGAATTGGCCTCGGCCTACCCCACTTCCGGCGGCCTGTACTGGTGGGCGTCCGAACTCGGCGGGCCGATCTGGGGCTGGTTCACCGGCTGGTTCAACCTGATCGGGCAGATCGCGGTGACCGCCGCCATCGATTACGGCGCCGCCATTTTCACCACGGCGGTGCTCAATGTTATCGGCATCGAAATCGGAACCGACCGCACCGCAATCTTTTTGGTGTTCGCAGCCATTCTGGTGCTGCACGCGATATTGAACGCGATAGGTCCGCAACTGTCCGCGGCGATCAACAACATCTCCGCCTGGTGGCACGTGGGCGGTGTGGCCATCTTCGTCCTGGTGCTCGGGATCGGCGCCGAACACCATCAGAGCATCGGCTGGGTCTTCACCGAGACGGTGGACAACAGCGCGGTCGGATTCGGCGGCGTGGCTTTCAGTTTTCTGCTCGGCCTGCTGCACGCCCAGTACACCTTCACCGGATACGACGCCTCCGCGCACATGTCCGAGGAGACGCACGACGCCTCGCGGATGGCGGCCAAGGGCATCATCAACACGATCATCGTCTCGGCGGTGGCGGGCTATCTGCTGATCCTGGCGGTGACCTTCGCGATCCGCGATCTGGACAAGACCCTGGATCCCGCGCTCAACAGCGGCTATCCGGTGATCTACATCCTGGAGAACGCGCTGAGCCCGTTCTGGTCCGGACTGCTGCTGGTGATCGCCGCGATCGCCCAATTGTTCTGCGGCTACGCCTCGGTCACCTCGGCCTCGCGCATGCTGTTCGCTTTCGCCCGCGACGGCGCGGTGCCGGGTTCGGCGCTGTGGTCGAAGCTGTCCGCGCGCAAGGTGCCGGTGAACGCGGTGCTGTTCATCTCGTTCTTCGCCTTCGTGCTGCTGATTCCCTCGATGCTGGTGCCCGCGGCCAACGCGCCGACCGCCTACGCCGCGGCGACCTCGGTGGCGACGATCGGGCTCTACATCGCCTACGGCATTCCGATTCTGTTGCGCCAGCGCCACGGCGGCCGTTTCCGCACCGGGCCATGGCAACTCGGGTCCTGGTATCGCCCGGTCGGCGCGATCGCCCTGCTGTGGATCGTGTTCATCAGCCTGCTGTTCATCCTGCCCATGGACGATCGCGGCTACCCGTGGAACGACGAATTCACCTGGACCGCGGTCAATTACGCCCCACTGACCCTGGTCGGGGTGGTGGGCGCGATCGCGGTGTGGTGGTTCGCCTCGGCGCGGCGCTGGTTCACCGGGCCCAAGCGCACGGTGGCCGAACCGCCTGAGAACGCGCCGGCGGTGGAATCCGCCTAGCTCGTCCACGACGAAAGGATCGCCGCCGGAATGATTTCCGGCGGCGATCCGCCTGCTCGGCAACCCCGCGGTCCGGCGCTATCCGACCGTGGCCGTCGCCGTCCTGGGCCAGCGCCGGTGTTCGGCGTCGATGATGAAGGCGTGGGTGTGCTGGTAGATCCCCTCGCCGACGCGGATAGCGTCGACCAGCCGAGCCGGATCGATGGTGCCCTCGGCGTGCAGGTGGGTGATCTCGGCGGGGTCGTGCCGGGGCCACATACCCACGGCCACGGCGATTCCCAGCACCGCGAGCACGGTCAGGACCACCAGGGCGGCGGTGAAACCGGCGCCCGCCGTCACCCAGCCGGCGATCGGGTAGGCCACCAGCCAGGCCACGTGGGAGAGCGAGAACTGGGCGGCGAACAACGCGGGCCGGTCGGCGGGCTGGGCCGAGCGTCGCAGCACCTGCCCGGTGGGAGTGAGCACCGCGGCGGTGCCCGCGCCCACCACGGCCCAGGCCGCCAGCGCCGCGCCCCAGCGCCAGTCGCCGGTGCCCGCGGTGGACAGCGCCACGATCGAGACGAGTCCGGTGAGCAGCACGGCGGCCCCGGTGAGCATGACCGGGCGCGGCTCGACGCGATCGAGCACCCGGGGCAGCACCAGCGCGCTGAGCATGGTGCCGAAACCGTTGGCCGCCAGCAGGATCGCGACCCCGGTCTGCGTGCCGCCCAGGGTGTCGCGCACGTAGTTGACGGTATTGACCATGATCACCGAGCCCGCGGCGGCGACCACCAGGTTGAGCCCGAGCAGTCCGCGCAGGCGCGGGGTGGCGGCGAAGATGCGCATGCCCAGCACGACGCGCTCACGGAACGATCCCGCGCTCACCGTGCCGGCGTTCGGGATACGGGTGGCCAGCACCAGCGCGCCCGAGAGCACGAAGCCGACGGCGGTGCCGACGAACAGCCAGTGGTAGCTCATCAGCAGCAGCGCGGCCGCGGCCAGCATCGGACTCAGCAGCGTTTCCATGGTGGCGGCCAGCTGCGCGGCCGACAGCGCCCGGGTGTAGTCGCGCTCCTCGGGCAGAATGTCGGGGATGATCGCCTGGTAGGTGGGGGTGAACGCGGCCGAGGCGGTCTGCAGCACGGCGATCAGCGCGTAGATCTGCCAGACCTGGTCGATGAACGGCAGCGCCAGCACCACCAGCGCGCGAATCGCGTTGAGCGCGACCAGGAATCCCCGGCGCGGGAAGCGATCCGCATAGGCGGCGACGATCGGCGCGACGGTGACGTAGACCAGCATCTTGATGGTCAGGGCGGTGCCCAGGACGGCGGTCGCGTCCGCCCCGGCGAGTTCGTAGGCGAGCAGGCCCAGGGCGACGGTGGTGAGCCCGGTGCCGAACAGGGCGGACACCTGGGCGGTGAACAGCCTCAGGTAGTCGCGGTTGCGCAGGAGTGCGGTGATCATCGGGTCGGTCCTTCGTGACATGGCGGCGGCCCATCACGTCCGGGAGAGCGCCGTCCCGGCCCGGGCGCCGGGGACACCGGCGCCCGGGGGCGGAATCAATCCTGAACGAGCTGGTAGCCGAGGTTTCGGACGGTGTTCTGGATCAGGTTGTCATCGAGCGCACCGCCGATGACGGTCATCCGGCCGGTGGCGAGTTCGATGTCCACGCCGTCGATGCCGGAGAGCTTGCCGATCTCGTTCTTGACCTTGCCTACGCAGCCGCCACAGGACATGCCGGACACGGTGTAGGTGCTCGTATTCGTCTCGGCGCTCATATCGCTCCTCCTTGTGCCGCGGGGCTTTCCCGAGGAGACCGTACGATGAATCCGCCCGAATGTAAACCCCTACCCCCTAGGGGTATATGTCACAGTGCTTTCGCACTCTCGATGAGCGCCCCGGAAAACCCCGCCGATCGACGAGCGAATTCGCGCGCGGTGGACGAGTATCGAAGTGTGGCGGGAGAATTCGTACCGGTTCCGGATTGGTTCGCGTGGCAGAACCAGGACTGCGGCGTCGCGATCGGCGACCTCAGCGGCGACGGCACACCGGATGTCGTGGTGCTCATGGTCGACGACCCCGAGGGACAGAACGCCGGGCTCTACCGGGTGGGCGCGAGTCTGGGCCGCGACGGCTCGGTGCGCGGCTGGGGGCCGTGGCTGGCGGTTCCGGACTGGTTCGGCTGGGAAAACCAGGGCGCGGGCATCGCGGTCGCCGATCTGAGCGGCAACGGCGTGCTCGACCTGGTGGTCTTCGTGGTGGACAACCCGGCGGGCCAGAACCAGGGTTACTACCGCATCGGCCGGGATCTGGCCGCCGACGGCGCCGTGACCGGCGGCTGGACGCCGTGGCTGCCGGTCCCGGACTGGTACGGCTGGGAGAACCAGGGCGCCGACATCTGCCTGACCCGGATAGAAGGGCAGCCCACGCTCGTGGTGCTGGCGGTCGACAATCCACGGGGGCCGAACTCCGGGCAGTTCCGACTGGCCAAGGGCTTGAACGCCGACGGCGCGGTCGCCGAGTGGACGCCGTGGGTGGCGGTTCCCGACTGGTACGGCTGGGAGAACCAGGGCGCGGGCATCGCGGCCGCCGATCTCGACGGCGACGGCAGACCCGAACTGCTCGTGTTCGCCGTCGACAATCCCGACGGGCCGAACGCCGGGGTCTACACCATCGGCTGGGGCCTGGACGGCAGCGGGCACGCGCTCGACGGCTGGAGCGGATGGACGAAGACCCCGTGGCGTTTCGCCGAGAACCAGGGCGCGGCAACGGCTCTGCTCGACACCGGCGGCGCGGCCCCGGAGCTGGTGGTCTGCGTGATCGACGCCCCCGACGGGCCCAATGCCGGCTACCTGCGGGTGCTCGAGCTCGACACCGATCTCGGCCATGCCGCGCACCACGGGCTGTGGCGCATTCTCGATTTCGGCACCGAGATCAATCCGGTGCACGCCGCCCTGCTGAACACCGGTGACATCCTGTTCTTCGCGGGCTCCGGCAACGACCCGGAACACCATGCGGCACAGGAGTTCCGGACTCGCGTCTGGCACTACCCGAATCCGGGGCTCAGCGCACCGGACACCCCCATCGACCTGTTCTGCGTCGGTCAGGCCTTCCTGCCCGACGGCAGACTGCTCGCGGCCGGCGGCACCGAGCACTACGACCCGTTCTACGGCCTGCCCGACGCGCTGATCTTCGATCCCGCCACCCTGAGCTGGAACGCGGTGCCGGACATGGCCTTCGGCCGCTGGTACCCGTCACTGGCGACGCTGCCCGACGGCAACATCGTCGCCGTCTCCGGGCTCGGCGCCGACAACTTCCTCTCGGTGGTGCCCGAACTGTTCGACGCCGCCACCGAAACCTGGTCGCCGCTACCGGTTCCCGGCCCGATCCCGATGTACGGCCACCTCGTCCTGCTCGCCGACGGGCGGCTGTTCTACACCGGCGGCCAGTACGGCGGGAACAACGGCATGCGCCCGTCGCTGTGGGATCCGAGCACCGGGGCCGTCACCGAGGTGCCCGGGCTCACCGATCCCGGATCGCGCAATCAGGCCGCCAGCGTGCTGCTGCCGCCCGCCCAGGCTCAGCGCGTGCTCATTCTGGGCGGCGGTGGCTACGACATGCACAGTCCCGCACCCGCACTGGCCGACGCGCGAATCGTGGACACCGCGGCGGCGGAACCGCGGTACGAGGCGGTGCGGCCGATGGACCATGCGCGCATGCACCTGAGCGCGGTCCTGCTGCCCGATAGAACCGTCCTGGCGACCGGCGGTTCGGGCATGGAGGAGATGGCGCACGCCGCCCCGCCGCACGGCGAGATCTACTCCCCCGCCGACGACGCCTGGATGCATACCGCGCCCTGCCGGGTCCCCCGTCTCTACCACTCGATCGCGCTACTCACCCCCGACGGCAAGGTCGTCACCGCGGGCTCCAACCCGGCCCGCAAGACCGAAGAGCTGCGCATCGAAATCTATTGGCCGCCGTATCTTTTCGCCGAGACCAGGCCGGTGCTGACGCTCACGACCGACGAGGCGGCCTACGGCGGCTCGATCGTCGTGACCACCGGCGGCCCGATTCGCGAGGCCAGTCTCGTGCATCCGGGCGCGTGCACGCACTCGTGCGACAACGAACAGCGGCTGATCGACCTGGAGTTCAGCGGCCCGCCGGACGCGCTGACCCTGACCATGCCCGGCAATCCCGCGCTCGCGCCGCCCGGCTGGTACCTGGTGTTCGTGGTGGACGAGGCCGGCACCCCGTCGATCGGCCGGTGGTTACGCCTGCACTGACCGAACCGGAGCCCACGCGGCCCGGCGCACCGGACCTCGCGCGACCCCCGTCCGCATACGAATCCGGCCGCCACGCCGGAACTCGGCATGGCGGCCGGAACCACGTCGGTTCGACGTGCGGCTGTCCGAGGATCGCCGAACGGCTATCCCAGGGTTACGAGCTTGGCCTGGCCCTCGATCACGGACTCGGCCTTGTCCACCAGCGCGGCCCGCACCTGCACCTTGTCCCCGGCCTTCAACGTGCCGTCGGCGCCGTTGATGCCCGCGAGGGTTACCACGGTGGTCTGCTTCTTGCCGTCGCAGACCGGTGCGGCCTCGGTGCCGGTGGCCGAGGGCTGCTCGGCGTCGGGCGCACCGACCAGGACATTGATGGCCGTGATCCCCGCGTCGGCGTCACAGCTGTAATCGATGCCGACGTTCACGGGCCCGACGGCGCTGACGTCGATGGCGTTGTCCGCGAGCGCGGGTCCGGCGCCGATGACGGCGGCCGTCCCCAACGCTCCGAGCGCGGCCAGCACGAGCGCGGACCGGCGGTGATTCCGAATAGTAGAAGCCATAGATCTACGTCCTCCTGAGCTAGGAAACCGGATCGGCGTACACAATCGGAAGAGCACGGCGCAAGCGCGCCGCGCACCCATCCTCTACCACCGGCAATCAGCTAGCAACCACTTCTCTCGGATTCGCAGCCGAAACGGCGAACGGGAACCGGCCGCCGCGCCCCTACCCGGGGCCGACCGCCGGTTCCCGCCCGATGGGTGCGATCCCTCGGTGGATCCCGAGAAAGAAGACCAATCGGTTTCTAATGTGCGCCGCGCGCACCAGTGCGCATCCGGCAACGCCCCGGGCGCACAGATCGCGCCCGGCCGCCGGGCGCGTCGGTGCGGTCCAGCGTCATGACCGCGTACGGGCCGACGGTCTGTCCGATCGACGCCGAATTCGAGACTGCGCGAGAGCAGGCCACCGCCCAGGTCGTCGCCGCCAGGGCGGGTGCGCGCACACCTGCTTCTCCTTCACCGCGGGCGTGCGAGCCCGATCGCACGCATCGGTTACTCCCTCACCGCAACCGTGCGTGCCGATCGCACGCATCGGTAAGACTGCCGCAACCGCGTCATTCACGCGGCGAATCAGGCCGGTGCGCAGGCGAGTTCGGTGCGCCCGGTGATCCGGATGCGCGAGCCCGCGATGAAACCCGTGAACGTGCGCCGCCCGTGCTGCGACTCGACCTCGGTCGTGCAGTCGGTCAGGCACAGCGCCCGCGCCCAGGCCGTGAGATAGCGGTCCGTCCATTCGGGCTGCTCGGCCGGCGCGACCCGGCCGCGGAACTCCTCGGCCACCTGCTGTTCGGCATAGGGCAGCGAGTACACCCCGCGCCGCCACACCCACACCAGCGGAGGTAGATCCACCCCGGACTCGGCGACGGCCCGCGCGTTCACCGCATCCGACACCGCGTCGGCAACCTCCGTCGTCAATGAAAGCAATTGCGTTTCAGTCGGATAAGCCGTCATGCCACGCACACTCTCACCGATCACCGGCAAATCGGTGTCACCACGCTGGCACACCTCCGGATGCGCACCGTTTGCCCGAATCGCGGGATTCGCCGCCGGTCAGCGTGGGCAGGCACGGTGGCCGTCAGTCGCGGACGCCGGCCAGATCGCGCCGGACCTCGCGCTGGGCGTAGGCGGTGCGCTGTTCGTGCTGGCGGTAGTCCAGGTCCGCGCCGCCGCCGAGCGCCGCGGCGGCGCGCAGGGTGGCCCAGATTCCGAGGGGCAGCAGCAGGGTGGTGGGCTCGATCATGATTCATCCACTTCGTCGGGGTTGGGAATCGATGGGTTGAAAACTGTTCAGCGGTCGAGGAATTCGAGAATCGCGGGCCAGGTGGTGGTCGCGGCGTCGGGGCCGACCACCAGGCCGAGGTGCCCGCCGGTGACTTCTTCGAAGCGCACGTCGGGCGAGCCGGTGAGGATGTCCAGGCCCCGGCGCACACCGGCGGCGGGGACCAGGACGTCGGTGCGGCTGCCGATCAGCAGGACCGGGCAGGTCAGCTTCGCGAGCTCGACGGTGAGGTCCGAGCGCAGGCGGATGACGCCGTCGGCGAGTTCGTTGCGCAGGATCAGGCTGCGGTAGATCTGCCAGTACGAGCGGCCCGGGTACCCGGGCATGGACGCGGTGAATCGGTCCACCGCGGTCATCCGTGCCAGCGCTTCGGCGTCGTGCGCGTTGCGGGCCAGGAACAGCGGGCGCGTCAGCTCACGATCCAGGGCCTGGATCCGGAAGCCGATGCGCACGAATTCCTGCGGAATCCCGCCCATGAGCTTGGTCGCCCACGCGATCTCCCGGCCGCCGGTGAGTCGCCCGGCCTGGCGGATCGGGCCGAGAAAAACCGTGTGCCGCTGGTCGATCGGGGGCGCGAGCGCGGTGATGGACGCGATCGGCAGATCAGCCTGCGCGGCGGCGGCCAGCATGGCCAGCACCCCGCCCAGCGACCATCCGACGATGTGCACCGGCCCGTCGTGTTCGGCGGCCACCCGGCGCACCGCGGCGGGCACGATGTCGTGCGTCCAATCCTCCAGTCCCAGCTTGCGATCCGCGGAGGTGAACTCGCCGTAGTCGATCACGTAGGGCTGTTTGCCGTGCTCGATCAGGTGCCGGACCAGGCTCTGCCCCGGGCGCAGATCGAAGCATGCGGGGGTCGAGCCCAGCGGCGGCACCAGCAGCACCGGATCGGTGGCTCGGGGCAGTGCGGTGATGCCGCGCGGCGTCGAATCGTCCGCGCCGCCGGCCTCGTCCGGCATCTCGTAGCGGCGCAGGTCCGCGTGCGGGCGGGACTCGATCGACACGCTCGGGGCCGGGCGGGGCGGCTCGATGCCGCCACCGAAGGACGCCGACCACAGATTGCGCACCGCGCGCGGCAACTCCGCCACGTTGGCGACCACCGGTTCTCCTCACGCCTGGGCTCCGCGGGCTGGCGGAAGCTCACCGGAGTTTATCGAGACTTGGCGTAACAGGTAAATCCTGACGGGCCGAGGTGCGCGACCTCACACTCCCGGCCGCCCGTGTCGAACCCCTTCTCCGACAGCACAACCCGCCGATTCGACCGATTCTCGCCCGCGCCCGCGACCGCTCGCCATAGCTCATTTCCCCGGTGACACGGCAGATGGGCGGCGATTTCCGGACAATTCCGATTGGTACGGTTCCCGCTATGAAGACGACGCGAGCGGTGCGGCTGCTGTCGGTGTTCGGGGCGGTCGGCTGCCTGGTCGCCGGGCTCAGCGCCTGCGGGAACTCCTCGAAGGCCACCGAAGCCCTCGGCGGCGGCACGGCCGAGCCGGGCCGCACCGCTTACCCGTTCACCCTGCAGAACTGCGGCGTCGATGTCACCTTCGACCGGGCACCTGCCCGCGCGGTCTCGCTCTATCAGGCCTCGACCGAGATCCTGCTGTCGCTGGGCCTGGCCGATCGGATGGTCGGCACCTCGACCTGGTTCGATCCGGTGCTGCCGAACCTGGCCGCCGACAACGCCAGGGTTCCCCGCCTGGCCGACAACGACCCGTCCCTCGAGGCCGTACTGGGCACCGAGCCCGACCTCGTGACCTCGGCCAGCGCGCATACCTTCACCCCCGCGGTCGTGGCCGAGCGCTCGCGCTTCGCCCAGCTCGGCGTCCCGACCTATCAGTCCCCCGCAGTCTGCACCGGGGCGACGGTCGACGGTGAAACGGTCACGCGCACAGCACCGCTCGAGGTCGACACCCTGTTCCAGGAGATCACCGAACTCGCGCGGATCTTCGATGTCCAGGAGCGCGGGGCGCAGCTGGTCGAGCAGTTGCGCGGGCGGCTGCAGGCCGCGAAGAAGGCCACCGGGACCGCCCCCGAGCCGACCGTGGCGTTCTGGTTCTCCGGGATCAAGACGCCCTACATCGCCGGATGCTGTTCCGCGCCCGGCATGTACGCCCGAGAGACAGGCGCGCGCAACGTGTTCGCCGATCAGCGCGAGGACTGGCCCGAGATCAGCTGGGAGGCGGTGATCGCCGCCGATCCCGACGTGCTGGTGCTGGCGGACCTGAGCCGCAAGCGCATCGACGGGGACGCGCTCACCACGAAAATCGAGTTCCTGGAATCGAATCCGGCCACCGCGCAGATGCGCGCGGTGCGGAACAAGCGCTACGTCGTGATGACCGGATCCGAACTCGATCCCGGCATTCGCGAGATCGACGCCATCGAGAAGCTCGCCACCGGTCTGACCGCGGCGCGTTGACCGTCGCCCGCCGCGCCGCCACGCCCATCTGCGCGGTGTCGGCCGTCCTGCTGATCATCTCGATCGCGGTGACGGTCTCCATCGGCCCCGCGAACGTTTCGCTGCGCGATGTGTACGGGGTCATCGGGCAGCACCTCGGCCTGGGCGAGTCGACCGCGAGCCGGCTGACCGACGGGATCGTCTGGCAGTTGCGACTCCCCCGGGCGCTGCTGGCGGCGCTGTGCGGGGCGGGGCTGGCGCTGTGCGGGGCGATTCTGCAATCGCTGCTGCGCAATCCACTCGCCGATCCCTTCGTGCTCGGGGTGTCGTCGGGCGCGTCGACCGGCGCGGTGCTCGTCGCGGTGCTGGGGGTCGGGGCCGGCACGCTGACGTTGTCGGGCGGGGCGTTCCTGGGCGCGGTGCTGTCCTTCGCGCTCATGCTGGCGCTGGCGTACGGCGCGGGCGGCACCCCCGATCGGGTGATCCTGGCCGGTGTGGCCTGCACCCAATTGTTCTCGGCGCTGACGTCGCTGGTGGTGCTGTCCTCGGCCAACGCCGAGCAGACGCGCGGCATCCTGTTCTGGCTGCTTGGCTCGCTCGCCGGGGCGAGCTGGGCCGATGTGACGATCTGCGCGATCGTGGTCGGCGCCGGGTGCGTGCTGTGCCTATGGTTCGCGCCCACCCTGGACGCCTTCGCCTTCGGGCCCGACGCGGCCGCCGGGCTCGGCGTCGCGGTCGGGCGCACCCGCGTGGTGTTGCTGCTGATCACCGCCGTGGTGACCGCGACCCTGGTCAGCGCCGCCGGCGCCATCGGATTCGTCGGCCTGGTGCTACCGCACGTCGCGCGCCTGCTGGTGGGCCCGGGTCACGCCCGGCTGCTCCCGGTGACCATCCTGACCGGCGCTGTGTTCATGGTGTGGGCGGATACGCTGGCGCGCAGCCTCTTCGGGGCCCGGGAGGTACCGGTCGGCGTGGTGACCGCGCTGCTCGGCGTCCCCGCGTTCGCGGTGCTGCTGGCTCGGCGGCGCAGGCAGCTCACATGACCTTGCGCGCGCTCGAGGTGTCCTGGACCAGGTCGGGCAGGCTGGTGCTGGACGGGGTGACCCTGGATCCGAAGCCCGGATCGACGGTGGGCCTGCTCGGCCCCAACGGCTCGGGCAAGTCCTCGCTGCTGCGGTTGCTCGCCGGGCTGGATCGCCCCGACGCGGGCCGAGTTCTGCTCGATGACGATGAACTGCACGGGATTCGGCGGCGGCAGGTGGCCCGGCGCATCGCGCTGGTCGGTCAGCACGCGGACACCGACCTGGACCTGACCGTGCTGGATGTGGTGCGGCTCGGGCGGATTCCGCATCGCGGGGTGTTCGGCGGCGACCCGGCCGCCGATCAAGCGGCGATCGACCACGCTCTCGAGGCGGCGGGCCTGACACAGCGCGCGGCCCAACGCTGGCACACCCTCTCCGGCGGAGAACGCCAGCGGGCTCTGATCGCGAGCGCGCTGGCCCAGGAGCCGCGCGAACTACTGCTCGACGAGCCGACGAATCACCTGGACATCGCCCACCAGCTCGAAATTCTCACCCTGGTAAGGGAACTGCCGGTGACGGCGATCCTGGCGCTGCACGATCTGAACCTCGCCGCCATGTTCTGCGATGTGCTGGTCGTGCTGAATCAGGGGCAGGTGGTGGCGACCGGCTCGCCCGCCGAGGTGCTCACCGAACAGCTCATCGCGGAGGTGTATCACGTGCGGTGCACGGTGGAGGCGACCGGCGAGGGCAACACCTCGGTGCGGTTCCTGCGCGGGTGAGTACCGCTGTGCGACAGCGGTACTCCCCGCTCGACTCCGACGGGCCGCCCGCTCAGTTCTGGCAGATCGGCACCACCGCGGCCGGGTCGCAGTGGGCGGGACAGGCCAGGATGTAGACCTGATTGCCCAGTAGCAGCCCATCTTCGACGCCATCGCAGTCGACGGTGCCGTCGCGATCCGGGTCCAGATACTTCCGGAACGGGAAATCCTCGGTGACCTGACACAGGAAGGTCATGTCCGACCCGCACGCGCAGCGGACCTCCGGTGCGTCCTGCACCCAGTAGGGCGTGCCGCCGACCTTGAAACCCTGGAGCGGGCCGCTGTAGCGGGGATCGGGCTCCCGATCGACGACCGGGCGCAGCGATAACCTGCGGGGCGCGAAGTGCGGATCCCGGGTGGCGGCGACAGTTCCCGCCCGCTGGAGCAGGATCCGCCAGAACCGGGGTTGATTGCCGGTCGGGGTGTCCCAATAACGTTCGGGCAGTTGCGGTTCGGGATCGAGCGAGGCGTCGCTGTCCACCGGGCACTGGAACACCAGCAGTTGATCCCCGCCGAAATACGGCACCTCGGCGGGCACCTCTAGCTGGAAGTACAGCGCCATGGTTGCGCCGCAGTCACATTCGGGCACCGGCTGCCCGGCGTCCAGCACCGGCCAGCCGCCGATCGTGTCGCGGTCCCCCGCTCGCGCTGTCGCCGAATCGATTCCGACCACGAATGTCTGTTCCACTACCCTGCTCACAACCCCTCCCGAGATATCGACGCGGGCAACGTTAGCGCAGCGTGCCGACAACCGAGCGACCGAGCAGGCACGGGATGTCAGCATCGGAGGCACAACAGAGCATGGTCTTCCAGCTATCGGCGAGCATAGAGTTTCCCGTTGTCGGCCCCAGACGCCCCGGGACCGACAGGGTGGAAGCCCCGTCCGAGTGTGTCTGCCTGACCTCGGACGGGGCCCGCCTCGTGCGGTAGAGGGGAACGCACGAGGCGCGAACACCCACCCGCGCCGACCGTTAGCGGTCGAACGCCCCGTCGCGCACGTCGGCGAGAAACTCATCCCAGGCAGCACCCTCGAACAGGAGGGCGGGCCCGGCGGGGTTCTTGGAATCTCGGACGCCGACCCGGCTCCCGGGGAGATGTGCGGCCTCGACGCAGTCCCCGTCCGGCTGACTGAAAGTGCTCTTGAACCAGTTCGCTTCGGCCGGGGAAACGTTCGCCTCGTTCACGCGGCGCACTCCTTCGCACAGTCGATCAGCAGCTTCCTGCTTGCTTCAGCATCCAACGCTACTCCGCCAATCTCCTTGACCGCGTTGCGATACAGACCGAGCACCTCTGCGTCCTCCTGGAACAGCGCGCCCTTGTACCCCTCGACGAAGATCACCGGAGGCTCCTTCAGGCCGCGCTGTAGTGGCGGAAACTCGAACATGGTGAACGACTGCACGATCAGGCCGAGATAGGTGCCGACGCCGTGTGGGACCACTCGCACCGACACATTCGGCAACTCCCCGATCCGAGCCAGGTGGTCCAGCTGCTCGACCATCACGGCCGGTCCACCAACCTGGTGTCGCAGTACCGATTCCGCCAGCATCACGTCGATACGGAAGTCGGCGTCCGCCGTAATCCTCGCCTGCCGCCGTGCAGCGAGCTCGATTCGCCGTTCGACGTCGACCGCGGACATGTCGGGGGCACCGGTGATGATCATCGATCGCCGATACGCGGAGGTCTGAAACAGCCCCGGCAGCAGGGTGAGCTGGAATGTCGTCAGATGATTCGATGCTTCTTCCAGGCTCATGTAGTGGTCGAAGTAGCTTCCGACCACGTCGGCGTAGGCCCGCCACCAGCCGCCCCTCGGATCGCCCTTCGCCGCCTTGACCTCCTTGAGCAAGGCGAGCACCTGGCTCGTCTCCTCACCGTCGGCCCCGTACAAGGCCAGTAGGTCCCGATACTGGGACGTACAGACTCGAACAGGAATCCCATCCTCCATTCGAGAAATCACCTGCGGTGAAACCTCGATCACCAACCCTGCTGCCAACTGCCCCTTTCCCGCCTTCAATCGAAGGCGTTTCAGAATTCGGCCGAGCGCTCGTCGAGGGATTGTGGAACCAGCCATGTCATTAGCCTCGCTAGCCGGATTGCTCCATACTGGGGTATTCCGAATTGGATAACCACCGGATCAATTACCGATTCCCGTGCGGTGACCCCAGAATAGCGCTCCCAGGTGTGTACTTGGCTTGTTACCGCGATTGAAATCCGTAGTCGCAGAGCGTGATATGACCACGCCACACGACTCTTGTTCCTCAACCACTTCGACGAAGTCCGGAGTACTCATGAGCCCCCGCAACGGGCATACCGAACACGACAAACTCCCGGATTCGCACATGACGCCCGCCCGGGCCGACAGCGAACTCGAGCAGCACAGCGCCTGCGCCACCACCGCCTGCCCCAGAAAAGCCCAGGCCAAGGCGGTCCTGGCCGATGTCACCGCCCGGCTTCCGCCGTGGGTTCGACCCGGTTCCATGGTGGTCGAACTCTCCCAAACGCGCGGAATCGTATTGTCCCGCATCAAAATAGCGACGGTAACCGCGACCGAGATCACCCTTCAGTGCGGGCAGCGCTACCTCATCGCGACTATGGTTCCCGACGAATCCCCGTCTCGAATAGTCTTCACGCGCCAGAATCCTTTTCTGCCGCTGTGCAGAATCCGACTGGCCAGTACCGAACATCCGGACACGAGATAGTCCCGCTCGCGAATTCGACTCACGGGGACACGACATTCTTTCCGGCGCGGGAAGCTCGCGCACTCGCGTGGCCGGCGAGCCGCGTGCACCGTGCGACGCCGACTTCCTACTCGGTCGGTCCGGCCGACAGAATGCGGCGCAGCAGGCCGAGCAGCGGCACCCGCACCACGGTCCGATGCCCCTCGCCTTCCGAGGTCACCACCGCGCGGGTGAGGTTCTTCGTATTCAGCTGAAAGCCCACGACCCGGACCTCGGTGTGCTGCTCGTCGTTACCGCTACCCACAGTCGAACTCCTACACTTCCGCACCCGCACCGACCGCCGGGCTACCGCCACAGCATGCCCGCCGGCCGCCGGGACCGCAGCGAATCCACCGGGCGACTTTTCCGCACCTCACCCGTTCCGGATGAGACGACGCCGATGGCGGCATCGACGCGGCCGGTGCACATCAACCCCGCAGATGTAACCGGTCGCCGGCGCGGCGACGAACCACGCGCTGCCCGCCGGGTGCGGTTTTCGGCGGTCGCGAGCGGCGCATCTCATCCGAAGAGGGTGATGGTCGCGTTCGCGCGGATCCCTAGTGTGCTGGGCAGCCGCCGTTTCGGGGCGGTCTTCCGACCGAGGCAACGAGGTGCGCAATGTCGTTCTGGGAAGTGTTGTGGCTCATTATCGTGAGCTTCGCGTTCGTCGCGTATCTGCTGCTGCTGTTCTACATCATCGGGGATCTGTTCCGTGATCGGCAGACCTCGGGCTGGGTCAAAGCCGTGTGGGTCATATTCCTGATCTTCCTTCCCATGCTGACGGCGCTGGTCTACCTGATCACCCGCGGCAGCGGAATGCAGGAGCGATCCGCTCAGCAGGCCGAGCAGTGGCAGAACACCCAGCAGGAGTACATCCGCCAGAGCGCGGGCACGAATCCGGCCGCACAGATAGCCGACGCCCAGCGCCTGCTGGCCGAGGGCACGATCAACCAGCAGGAGTTCGATCAGCTGAAGGCCAAAGCGCTGGCTTGACGGCTGGCCCGCCGTGCCCGGGCGGCGGAGATTCTCATCCGTGCGCCCGGGCGCAGGCCACCGGGGTCGACTCAGCCGAGCGAATGCAGCTGGCGCAACAGCTCCGATTCGGCGACCGCCGCCGCGTTCCCGGACAGGCGCGCGGGCGCGCGGCTCGCCCGCCGCCGGGCGGTCAGCCGGACCGTGATCGTCTGCTCTGCGAACAAGCCCACGCTCCCGATCGGGACGCCCGGGCTCAGATCGATCACCACCGTGCGATCGTCGCCGAGGTCGCGGAACAGTTCGTCCCACACGCCGTTGTCGAGCGCCGGACCGCGTTCCCAGTCGGCTTGGATCAGGCCGAGCAGCCTGCCGGTGGGAACCGTGATGCCCGCGAAGCCGGGGAGAACGCCGACCGCGCGATCGGCGTCCGCGAGCGCGTAGGTTTCCCGTTGCAACTGCGGAAACGGTTGCAGCAGCTCGTAATCGGCGAACAGCTCGGCCCACGCGCCGAGACCGCCGGGCACGTGCAGGGGATGTGCGATGCCGACGGTGACGGTGTCCGGCAAGGTGATCGGGTTGTCCTCGGTATCGGCGAAGGTGCGGTCTTCGGCGATCCGGAACGAGCCGAGGACGGTGTCGTTGGCATCGGTGATCACCCACACCAGGCGGCGGGCGATGTGCCGGATCAGCGGGTGGTCGACGAACAGCTTGCGATGATCGGCGACCGTCCAGCGGCGGCCGGTGACCATGGCTCGTTCGAACCGCCGAATCTGGTCGCCCGCCGCTGTTTTGACCGCCTTCTTCAGGTCCGCGAACCGCTTGTGCGCGGCCGGAGCCAGCTCGGGATCGTCCTTGGCGCCCGGCTTGGGCAGCGACTTGCGCACGGCAAGCGCCCGCCACGCTCCGGTGTCGTCCTGCTTCGCGTCGTGGACGACCGGCTTCAGCTGTTCGTCGAAACCGACCACGAATCCGCGCGGCCCGTAGTCGAGCACCAGGCCACCGTCGGCGTTCAGGCCGAAATCCGGTATCAGCAGGTCGGCCAGCTCGTCCGCCGTCAGCCCGCGGGCGGCGGCCACCAGGGCGACCTTGCCGCGGGCGTTTGCCTTGAGTCCCTTGAACTTCGCCTTCTCGGCGATGCCGTTCAGCCGCATGAGCGCGGTGTCGGTGCCGATCTCGGTCAGCACGTCGAGCCCGGCCACGGCCCGCGCGTGCGCGGACTGCCCCGGCCACGCGTTGATCATCGGGGTCAGCCGCCGCACCGTCTCGTCGTCGCCGAGCACGGCCAGGGCCCGCAGCACCCACGGGTTCTTGGCCGGGAAGCCGGCGAGCTGCCAGAGTTCGAATATGCCCCAGGCGAATTCGGCCAGTGTCTCGGGACGGGCCGTCGCTTTCACCTGTGCGATGCCCGAGGGGTCGCCGTCGGTCCCGTATTTCACGAGCAGGCGGCAGAGGTCGCCGAGTGCCTCGACCGGCAGGACGGCGTCCGAGTCGCGGAGCGAGACCGCCGGAAGTGTCTCCGGCACCAGCCATTTCGGTTCTCTCGGGGGCTTGTCGGCGCCGGAGTTCGGCTGCCGCCACGGCGGGTCTCGCAGCACGGCGGGCAACTCCGCCGGGAGCCCCTGCCGCACATGCCCGCTGCCGCTGTAGGCGGCGATCGGCGGCACCTGCGCTGCCAATTCCGGCTCGGCGTGCGCGAGGGTGCGCAGCAGATGCCGTGCCAGCGACGACCCGGTGGCGAGCGGAACGAGCAGCGGCAGCGCACGGTGCGGAACCCGTCGAATCGCCGAAATCAGTGTCCCGGTGGCGTGTTCGTTCCCGATCTGGGTGAAGGCCGCGGCGAGCGACGCGTCGGTGGGGAACTCGGCCAAGATTTCCGCGACCTGGGCGGCGGTCCGCGGGTTGTAGATGCCGCGGCGCAGCAGTCGCTCGAGAACGGGTGCGACGTCGGGGCCGAACCGATGCAGCGCGACCGCGAGGTAGTCCGATCCGAAGCGCCAGAAGAAACTGTCGCCCAGCGCGCCGAGCAGCGCATCGAACTCCGCGATGGTCGTGACCGATGCGGCGAGATGGGCGAACCGGTGCGGATTCACCTCCTCGCCGGTGGCGGCGGCCAGGTCCTCGGCCGTCCATTCCGCCTCGGTGGGCGCCAGGTAGGAGGTGGCCTGCTGGAAAATCGAGCCGCCCGGCGTGGCTCGCAGCGCGGCCAGCCGCGTCACGACCGCGCGATACTCCTGCTCCGGCAGCACCGCCAGGTGTTCACGCACCGATTGCAGGTGATCACTCGGACCGGTGGATGGGGGCGAACCGGGATGCTGGTGGTGCAGCCAGGTGATGTGCCGCCGCTGTGTCCACTCGTAGGACCAGGTCACCGTCAACGACAGGTGCCATACGGCGGCCTCGGCGGCGAAACCGAAACCCCGCTCCGCCATCCAGGTCTCCGCGGCGTTGTTGGGCTTTTTGGCAGCGCGCACAAGCGCATGCGCCAGCGCCGCCGCACCGAGTGGAGTACAACTCGCCTGATCCTCCAGCGCCGCCCGGGCGGCCGCGGCCAAACCCGGCTCCCCTCGGGCCGCGGTTTCAGCGAAGATCTCTGTGAGCTGATCCCGGTGTGCCGCAACCAGATCGCCGTACGTCCCCGCCGACCGCGGAGCCCGCACCTCTCGTGGCGGCGTCACACCGCGGGTAGGCACACCGCGGCCCACCCATCGAGCGGGCAGGCCCCAGCCCTGTTCCGCGGTCGGTGCGGCATCGAAACTCGTTGTGGTGTCGGACATGATCCCCCGAATCGTGAAGCGTTGGTCGCGGCGACTGTAGCGGCGACCGCCGACAGCGCGCGACTACCGTGGCCTCACGAGGTGCCGTGGTCCAGCAGTCGACGGATCAGTTCATCCGGATAGGGCACCGTCCGGCTCTCCCGCTGGAACGCCAGCATGAACTCGGACATCGCGGCGGCGACCGGCGCGTGCCGGGTGAGCAGCGCGGCGGCCTGCGCGGTGACGTTCCGCGGCGGTGTGCCGGCCGCGATGGCGCGCACCATCGTCGCGCGTGCTTCGCGGTCCCCGGGCTCGAGCCCGTACAGGGTTGTGAGCAGCCAGTTCACCAGGTAGGTGACGCTGAAAGCGCGGTCGTAGCTCTGGTTCCGGTCGAAGAACGCGGATTCCTCCGGCGCGAGGTCGAACCGGCTCGAGAGCGCGAGGCCGTAGTCACCGAAGTAGAGGCGGTGGCCGTCGGTCAGGATGTTGTGGAAATGCGCGTCGAGGTGCAGCATCCCGCAGCTGTTCATGAACGCGACCCCGCCGGCCAGCTCCCGCTCTACCATGGCGCAGGCTTGGTCGGCGGCTTGCGCGCCCGCCGCGAACCGATCGTTCAGCCATCGATGCAGGGTCTGCGGAATGTATTCCAGAAACAGCGCGATACTCGCCGAGGAGTCGCGCACCGCCTCGATCCGGCGGCGTATCTCCTGTGTGCCGCCCCAGTACCCGACCACCCGGTCGATGTCGGCGAGTTCGTCCGGCAACGCACCCTCGGCCGGCAACACCCGCCAGTGATACATGAGCGGAAACCCTTGGTACTCACCGGCGATCACCCAGTCGGTTGTCAGGCGGTGCACGGCGAGTTCACGCCACGCCCCGAACCCCGCACCCCCGACGAGGCCGACCCCGTAGTGATAGAACTGCGGCAGCCCGAACATATTCGCCGTCGATCGGACGTTGCCGTGCTGCCGTTCCAGGTCGCTCAGCGCCACCCGCTTCACGAAGACGGGCTGCCCCGCCACCTCCACCAGCACCGAGGTCCCGCCGATCCCGGCCCCGAGCGGCGCGGCACCGTCCACGAGCTCCAGCAACGCGCGATCGCTGTACTCCGCGAGTGCCGTGGTCACGGCGGCGTGGGTCCGTAGCCGGGACGTGAGAGGGACGTCGCCGTCGGCGTACCCGATGAACTCCCGGTCATCGGCATCGTCGGCCGGCTCGTGCTGTCCGAGGGTTGCCATGGTGTGCAGCATGCCAGGCCATGAGCCGTTCGCGCCCCTCGATGACATCGGCGAGAACGGCTACGAGAGAGGTTCTTTCGCGGCTACTTCAATCCCGCTTTGATGGCGGCATCCTGCTTGCCCGCGATGGCGATGGCCACCTCGTCGGGGACCCGCTCGCCCGTCGTGCTGTTGAATTCCAGGATCGAGAACGCCTTGCCCTCGCTGAACGCCACGACCGTGGTCCCGCCGGGCGCGGTCAGCAGACCGCCGCCGGCCCCGACATCGATGGGCGAGAAGGACGCGCCCCCGGACTGCCGCGCCATTTCGTCCTTGGCCGCCGCGACGGCCGCCGAGGCGTCGTCCGCGTTCGCCCGCACGATAACGGCGGAGGTGATCTTCTCGGTGCCCTCGCTGTTTCCGAAGATTCCGGTGACACCGTTCTGCTCCGGGCTGGTGTTCCGCACGGTCCACCCGGCGTCGATGTCGCTCGCCTTGATGAGCAGGGTGGCATAGTCGAGCGGCGCGGCCGCGGCGGCCGAGGTGCTGGTGGCGGCCTCCGCCGACGATTCCTGGTCCGCGCTACACCCACTGAGCCCCAGGGCCAGGGTCGCGACGCCGACAAACGCCGCGACTTTCGAGATTCTCGATTTCATTCGAGGATGATGACAGAGCGGGAAACGGGCCGGAACGGGGGCGTCTTATTCCGCTACCGGCCGCGCCCGGCCGGTTCGCCGAAACTCCCCTGACCAGCGATCAATCCACTCGGGTATCGCAAAGAAACCATAGGATTCGATTCCCCCGACACACCGACCCATCACGGATTCAGCAGTGGCGCAAAGCGGGTGCGCAGACTTTGCCGGTGCGCATTCGACCGGTGTGCTTCGGTAAAGCCATGAAGATCGACTACGAGCGGTTGGCGAACGAATTGCTGCAGCCGCCTCGGCGGTCGCGAGCGGCTGCACGACTTGCACTGTTGCGGCACCGGAATGCGACCTCGGCGATGCGCAGCCTGTTCGGCAGCGAGGACCCGCGCCGTCGCTTCCTGCACGCCGATCCCTGCCGTGCCTGTGCGGGCCGAGGCGTAGAGGGCGGACGTGACTCGGACGGCTATTGGGAGGAGGACGCCTGGACGTGCGGCGACTGCGGGGGAACCGGCGACAACCCCGATGGCTCGTACATACCCAGGCCGAGTCGCCGTCACCTACTCACGCTGGGTAGTTCGATCGATGCGGCGCGGGAGGCCGAAATTCACGCGTGGGAGGTCGTCGCCCGACTGCGGCCCTGGGGACTCGGGTCGATCGATCGTCTGGTCTGGCGGGTGGGAAACCGCGCACATCATCGAAAGGGCGCGTACCTGACGGGAATTCCGTATTCGGTGGAGGCCCAGTTCCACCGGATCCTGCGACATTTCGACGACGAGCTTTCCAGTTCCGAGCAGCTCGTGCCCGCGTCCCTGCGTCCGGATCGGTGCAAACAACCGTACGTAAACAGGTACGACGAGGTGCGAAACCATGCGTGCTGGGAGCGGGCGGCCGAGCTCGGGCTCGAAATCCCTGCGGGCGAGCAGTTTTCGGGATATCCATTCACAGACCTGCCCAACCCGTACACACCGCTGCTGCAGATCTGGCTCACAGGTTTCGGGCTGGACCGCATCGAATACGATGAGATCATTCTCTACGCGCCGCCCCGGTGAATGGACGTGGCACAGCGTCTCGGTACAGGCACCGCACCGGTCCCGACAACCGCCGCGCCCCGGATTCACCGTTACGATCCAGCAGGGGGTCCGGTTTGCTCGTCGAGCCGGTGGCCCAGCTCGTCCGCGCGCTCGACGAGCAAATCGATACAGTCGCGTAGCTGCGGGCAGGGTTCGCCGACATGTCGCCGCAGCGCGGCAACCGCCTGAACCTCCGCACCACGGGTGAGCAGGTCGTCGAACTCGGACCGGGCCTCCGGCGACATTCGGGCCCACAGCTCGCGAGGGGTCGCGCGTTCGCTGAACATCCGCATACATCACCACACTCGAATTGAAGGAGTCGAATGCGTATCGGGGTTTCCGGACCGCACGGGACCGGGAAGACTACGTTGGTGCACGAACTGTGTTCGCGCTTCGGTGAACTCACGCCGGTTGAAGAGCCCTATGTGTTGCTCGAAGAGGACGGGTACGAGTTCGAGTGGCCGCCGTCGCGGGCCGACTACCGGGCTCAGCTCAACCGGTCCATCGAGTTGCTGACCACCGGGGCGGACGGGTCCGTTTTCGACCGGACGCCGGTTGATTTCCTGGCATATCTCGCGGCGACCGGTCTCGACGTCGAGTCGATCACCGATACCGCCGGGATCCAAACCGCTTTGGGCACACTGGATTTGCTGGTGATCGTGCCGATCTCTCCCGAGACCGAGACACTGCTCCCGGCTGCGGAGATGCCGGGGCTTCGGCGGGCGGTCAACGACGCGCTGCTGGAGCTGGTCTACGCCGACCCGCTGCAACTGCTCGCGGACATCCCGGTGGTCGAGTTGACCGGACCCCTCGCCGATCGAGTCGATACCGTCCGCTCCCTGATCAGGTAGCTAGAGGCTGCCGCCGCAGCGGTTTTACCGGCGGCCGGTAGGTCAGTTCGCGACGACGTGCAGCGTCAGGGGATATCCCAGTGGGGAGATCGTCACCGTTCCCGGATGTTGACCGCGGACGATGACGAACCTCAGGCCCTCGCTGGGACGCAGGAGGCAGCGGTCGGTCCACACGAAGGAGGTCCCGGTTTGTTCCAGGACGTCCGCTACGCCGTCCAGTCGATAGTCGGAGTCGATCGCCCTGCCGTGGCCGAGGTTCACGCTGCGCAGCTCACCGACACGGATCGTGGAACCGTCCGTGGCCAGCGGTTCCGGTGCAGGCAGCTGACCGTACGACACGTGGCTGCACAGGAATTCGTGCTGTCGGATGTACACCGCGAGTAAAACGAGTGGGACGACCGCAATCAGCACATACCATCCACGGATCTTCATGTAATGCCCCACCCCGCATGACTATTCCGTCTCTCGACGACGAGTTCCCCTCCGAACATGTTGATGGTAAACGGCTTCGAGGGGGTCGCGAGCGCGATGCCGATCGGCGATACCGGCAGTGTGCCCCTCAGCCCTTCGTGGCGATGATGAGAGCATTGCGCGCATGACCGAAGACCTGGAAGTCATTGCAGCCGAGAACGAACGGATCATCGCGGCCGGCGGGTACGTGACGGCCGGCGGGGATGCTGTCGCGTTGGCAGCGCGGGTGGACGCCGCCGTGCAGGGCACCAGGATGTTCGGCCCCGAACCGGTCGCGATCGACATCCGCGGCGACGCCACAACCGTCGTCGCCGTGACCGGTGAAAGCAGCCTTGCCGCGGCCCGGCGGATGGTCGACTCCGGCGCGGAGCCCGTCGCCGTTCTGAACTTCGCGTCGGCGCGAAATCCCGGCGGCCACTACCTCGCCGGGGCCCGCACACAGGAGGAAGCCCTGTGCCGGGCCTCGGCGCTCTACACCACGCTTTTGGCCGTCCCGGAGTACTACGCGTACCACCGTGCCAACCCGGACCCGTTCTACAGCGACCGCGTGATCCTGTCCCCCGCCGTGCCCGTCTTCCGCGACGACACCGGGACCTTGCTCGACACCCCGTTCGAGGTCGGATTCCTCACCTCCCCCGCACCCCGGACCAACGTGATCGCGCGGGACCGAGCCGACGACGTCCATCGAGTACCCGGGGTGCTGGCCACCCGCGCCGAGCGCATTCTCGAAGCCGCCGCCGGGTACCGGCGCCTGGTCCTGGGCGCGTGGGGCTGCGGCGCCTACGGCAACGACCCGGGCGTAGTGGCCGGGGTCTTTCACGAACTGCTGACCGGTCGATTCAGTGGGCACTTCGAGGAAATCACCTTCGCGATCCTCGACCGGACGCCGGGCGAGACCACCCGCACCGCCTTCCGAACGGCCTTCGCGGCGCGTTAGCGTCCACAGCTGGAATCGCGACCGAACACATTCGGCGACCCAGGATTGCGGATGGCGTCCTCCCGGCCGGGTATGCCACGATCGAGGCCATGAGCTCGCCGGGGGACGCCGAATCGATTGTCGCAGCCTGGAAGTCGCGACTCGTCACACTCGCGGACAACCCCGGCTACGTGTTCCTCGACACCCCGCAGGAGCTGATCGACAGCCATCGCGCCCGCCTCACCACCTTCGGCGGCTGCGGCGAATCCGAACTCGAGGCCGTCGAGCTCCGGATCGGAGCGCGGTTCCCCGAGATCTTCCGGGAGTATCTGCTCCGGATGGGCGAGCACTGCGGTGACCTGTTCCGCGGCAGCGACCGCGCGGGTATCAGCGGCTTCGACCGACTGCGCGAGGACGCCCGCGAGATAGTCGAGGACGCCGGCGGCGCGTGGCGCTTGCCGCCGGATGCGGCCGTCATCCTCACCCACCAGGGCTACACATTCGACTACCTGCGTGCGACCGGCGGGTTCGACGGCCCTGTCCTGCGCTGGAGCGACGGTAAGCCGGACGAGGACACGCAGGTCTCGCCGACATTCACCGGCTACGTGGATGCTCAGATCCGGCTCATGGAGCACAACAACCGCGGCACTCGTGACGGCGGCGGCTACTACCTGACCCTGTACCCCGGCGGCGGAGGCCGCCAGGTGCGTCCAGCTCGGAACTCCGGCGACCGCCCACTCGGTCACCGATGACCGCCTTCCACTTGTAACGCGCACTGTCAGAACGCTATTCGTCTCGAAGCGGCTCGCGAACCACACACGGCCTGCCGCCGCTATCCCACGCTTCCGACGATCGATCGGCAGTCGTGACATACTGAGCGGACGAGAGAGTGACCGGGACGCTCGAGACAACGGGCGGTCCGACTCACTACAGATTCGGGAATCGCCTCCCTCAGGGGCACCCGGCTCTTTCCATCGTTGCTGGAGCGCACGCCGCCCCAGCGTCTTTGGGCTCACAACCCCCCAGAAGGGGGCGCCCGACATGCAGATCATCCGCACTTTCCACGGCAACACCGTCACGGTCACCCCGCACGGAGAGATCGACCTGCACACCCTGCCCGAACTGCTCGACGCCACCGCCGGGCTGCCCTCGCGAATCACCGACGTGACCTGGGACCTCAGCGAGGTCGGATTCATGAGCGTTCGCGGCCTGCAGCTACTCGACCAGCAGCGCCGGTTCTGTTGTTCCACGCACCGCACACTGCGCGTCACCGGCCTGCGACGGCAACCGCTGCACCTGCTCGAGGTGGTGAACCGGGCCTTCCCCGCCGAAGGCTGGGCCGAGTTCGTGCCCCGCCTCGCGATGCGGGTGGCCTGAAACGACGACGGGACCGGACGCCCCGAGGGCATCCGGTCCCGGATAGAACTCTCAGCAGGCGCTACTGGCCCTGCTGATACGCCTGCTGCCGCTGCTCGTCGACCGCGGCCTCCGCCCGAGCCTTCTCGGCCTCGGCTTCCTTCTTGGCCACGTCACGCTGCGACTCGGCCTTGTCCTGCTGGGCACTGCCTTCGCGGCGCAACTCGTCGTTTCCGACGATCGCACCCGCCACCTCCTTGGCCTTGCCCTTGACGCCTTCGACGACCCCTTCGACGCCTTCGAGGGGACCGCTCTTGTGCTCGGACATCGCTGTACCTCCGAAAATCTCGCTTCGCATGGACAACTGCGACGTACCTCGGCGAGTTCGGTTCAATCGGCGCTGTAACCGAGATCACCCCGGCCGTTGGCACTATGAACGGGTGGAGCAAACACAGCAGAACCAAGAGCACGGGCTCACCGGTGAACGCGAAACACTGGTCGGCATGCTGGATTTTCACCGAGAGACGCTGGGCCGCAAGTGTTCCGGACTCACCGCGGAACAACTCCGGCTGCGCGCGGTGGAACCGTCGCAACTGTCGCTGATCGGGCTCGTCCGCCATCTCACCGACGTCGAACTGGGCTGGTTCGGCCGCATTCTGGCCGGTGACGACGTCCCGTTCGCACATTGGCGGAACGACGCCCCCGACGGCAGCGATTTCCAGGTGGAGGACGCCGACGTCGACGAGTCACTCCGGTTGTGGCACAGCGCATGTGACAACTCGCGCCGGATCACCGACGCGTGCGAATCCCTCGACTCCTTCGGTGCACACGAACCGACCGGCGAGCGCTACAGCCTGCGCTGGATTCTCGTCCACATGATCCAGGAGTACGCCCGACACAACGGCCACGCCGATCTCCTCCGCGAGCGCATCGACGGCCGGACCGGGGATTAGATCGGCACGCCCGGCACATCGAGAAGGCACACGCTCACTCGGCACGCCGGTCGCGCCGCCGAACCTTGTCCGGGTTGATGTAGAGCCGAACTCCCTTGTACACCACGATGTTCGGCAGCCCGTCATCATCGTCCGGATCACCGGAGTCCGCGGGATCCGGCGCTTCGGCCATCTCCTCGATGACGATCTGCGCACGCGCCGCACCCGGATCGAACATCTCCTGGAACGGCCCGACGAACGATCCCCCCAAGCCCCCGGCGCTTCGCCCGCACGGCCGCCCACCCGAGCAGGACCACCGGCCCGAACATGGCGAACAGCAACAGCAGATCCCCGCCCATGGCCACGAGCGTACCGACGTGGCCGGAACCGCGATCGAAACACGTTCACACGGTGTGGATTCGCTCACCCGCACCCGAATGGACCGGCAGATCCGCTGTTCGCTCCCGCACGCCGGGCATAGCGTCGGCATATGAACTCGTCACCCGGTTCGTCCCGGGAAGATCCGCACTACACCATGCCCAACGGATGGGATTTCGCCGCGGAACGCCTCGCCCTGCTCGGTGCGGCGGCGGCGCGGGCCGAACTCGGCGACGAGCGACGCCGGTTCTACGCCCCGCCCACCGTTCGCGCGTGGGCGCGCCGGCCGTCACACCTGCCCGACGCGCGCAGGTAGCCGACACGTCGGCCCGCAACGCACCGTTCGCGCGATCGCAGGTCAGCAGGCCCGGCCCCTTGCTATAAATCGATCAGGAATTCCTCCCGGGGGTGGCTATGGTCCGGCGTGAAAGTCCCTATAAGGTTCGGCCGCAAGGCGACCGGGTGCGGATCGGGTCCTTGATCGAGCCGGTCGCACCCGTGTGGGCGATCAAGATGAACATGCGGACGGCTCGTGTGCTGGGCGTCGACGACGTGTGGTTCTCGGACCACACCAAATCGGCTTTTCCCGCAGCCGCGTGGAATGTTCGGTTCTCGCCGATGGCGCGCTACGTCACTTCGCTGGACGCCTATCTGGATCCGACCGTGGCGCTTGCCCGTTGGGCTCGGCCACGCGGTCCGATGATGGGCGTCGCCGTCACCGACGTGGTGCGGCGGAGTCCGGCGGACCTCGCGCGGGCGTGGATGTCGCTGCATCACGTCTCGCGCGGCAAGGTGGTGCTGGGCATCGGGTCCGGCGAGTTCGAGAACACCGTCCCGTACGGCTTGACGCTCGAACCTCGCGCCGGCCGCCTCGCCGACGCCCTGATCGCGCTGCGCGCCGCCTGGTCCTCCCCGGACGAGCTGCTCACCCACCAGGGGCCGTTCCACGACTGGCACGAGGCCAGATTCGGGCTGCCGCCGCTGAACGGCACGACTCCCCCGGTGTGGGTCGCCGCGCAGGGCCCGCGCGCCAGCCGAATCGCCGGCGAGCACGGCGACGGCTGGATGTTCATCCTCAACGACACCACGACCTCCTGGCACACCGCCGCGAACCACTTCGCCCGCGGCGCCCTGGACTCCGGCCGCGATCCGGAAACCCTGCACCGCAGCGTCCTGCTGGCCCCGCTCCTGGCCCCCGACCAGCGAACCCTGGACGAGCTCTGCAACGCCCCCTTCATCCAGGCCATGGCCCTGGCCATGCCCGGCCCGAGCTGGACGGCGGCCGGCGCGACCCATCCCCTCGGCGCGGACAACCCCGGCTACGCGAGCGTGGACCCGGCCGTCTTCGAAGGCGAGCAGTTCGCCGAATACAGCAAACACGTGACCCCGGAGTTGGTACGGGCCCTGATGCCCTCCGGCACCGCCGCCGACGTCGAACGCTGGCTGACCCCCTATCTCGACGCGGGCCTGAACCACATTCTGTTCTACGCCTTCGCTTCCGCGGTGAAACCGAAACTGGCAGCCGCCGGGGTCCGGGAACAACGCCGCCTGATCAGCTCGCTGAAGAAGCGGCGGCCCGGCCCGTTGGCGGTGGCTTGATCACCGCCGCGGGACACCACCGGATAGCCGGAACGACGTTCGCACCGCGCGAATCCGGGCGCGCCACGATCTAAGGTGTGGCGGTGGCCGAGTGGATCAGCGTGTACTGCCGCCAACCGATTCGGCTCGACGGGGACGCGATCCGCCGCTGGATCGAGGAGGCCGACCTGCCGACCCTGGCCGAGGGTTTCTACGACGATGACGAATCGGCTACGGCCGCAGCGGATTCGGCGGAGGCCACTCTGCGCGTCGACGACGGCGAGGTTGTCGAGGTGCACTGGCAAGAGTCCGGCCGGCCACTCCGGATATCCGCCGGTTCCGCTGTCACCGAGGAGATTTCGGAGATCTTGGACGAGGTGCTGGACGACGCTGTCGGGCCCGGGCCGGACACGATTCGTGACCATCTAGCCGGGGTGCGGCAGGTCATCCACATCGAGATGTCGGCCTCCGATTCCCTGTCCATGGGGGCGGTACTCGGTGAGGTGATCGCGCTCGAGCTAGCCGCGGCCGGGACGGGGCTCGTGTGGTTCTTCGGAAAGGAATGGGTGTCCGGCCGGGATCGCGCCGGAACGATATGGACCGGGGAATAACCGGCGGGATTCAGCGCACGCGGCGGGGAGGACAGCGAGCTTCTCGGTGATGAGCCGGGACCGGCCGCGGGCCGACCGCAAGCTCTTCCGACCTCGGATCGGTCACCTGCGAACCCTTCGAAGAATGGGGCTCGCGCACGTTCGGGGAGCCCTCGGTCTGCGCGCCGGTCGGCGGGTGGCGCCCGGTCCGGTCAGAGACCGGCGGCGGTCAGGCGGTGGTCCGCCTCCAAGAGCATCCAGGCGCTCAGTTGAACCGACAGGTCGGGGCTCAGGTTGTCGGAGGGCGGCCAGGGGGGCATCAGGAGCTGGGCGGCGCGTGGGAGGCCGGACGGCGTTACCGGGAGGGACCAGTTCGTGCCGAACAGGGGGAGGCCGTCCACCTCGGCGCGGTTGGTCCAGGCGGCGCGGGCGGAGTCGTGGACTATTTTCGCGGCGGCGGGATCACGCAGGGACAGTGCGGCTTCGGACAGGTAGCGGGCCAGCACGCCCATGAACAAGCCCGAGTCGTCGCCGTCTTCCGCGACGATCACCCCGTCATCGGTCAGGCCCGCGGCGGTCGCGGCGACAAGGTCCATCGCCCGGCGCGCATGCTTCGATTCGCCCGTGCGCGTGAACAATTCCGTTTCGAGACCGATCGCCACACCCTGGCAATAGGTCAGGGTCGCGCGATTCACCTCGCCGCCGGGCTCGTGGACACCGTCGAGGATCAGATTCGTGCCGGGATCCCGCAACCGGGTGTGCAGGAAATCCGCGAGCTGCCCGGCGCGCGGTACCTCGCCGAGCCGTGCGAAGGCTATGCCGGTCGGGCCGATCGCGGGCGTGTTGTAGTAGTCGTCGCCGACCCGCCAGGGCACCGCGCCGACCGCCGGGTTCCAGCCGTCGAGCAGGGCCGTGCGCAGGTCGCCGAGGGCGTCGCCGAAACGGAGACCGAGCAGGCGATCGGCGCGTTCGAGTGTGATTGCCAGCCAACCCATGTCGTCGTAGTAGCGGTTCGTCCAGACGCCGAGATTGCGGGCCCGGATACCGGAGGCGATCGCGGCCACCCGGTCGAGCCGGTCGGCGCCGCGGGCGCGGTGGGCGGCGTCGATCGCGCAGTCGAGGAGGTGCGCCTGCCACCAGTAGCACCATTTCACGAACGACAGGTTCGCCACCGACGACGGCCACACCAGCTTCCCGAGCCGCATGCCCTGCTGTCCCCAGAGCGCACGCACGTGGCGCTCCACGATCGCCTGTTCGGCCAGATCGGCCCGCTCCCAACTCGCCTCGGCACCGGCGGCGTACGGACTCACATCACGCGTGATCCGCCCGGTCGGGGCCGGCCTGGTCACCGCGGCGGCGGTGATCGCGGATCCGGCCGCGATCAGCACACGGCGGCGGCTGAGACGGGTGTTCCGGCAATCCATCCGTGCGGACCCCTCTGCCAGAGAAACGATCGCCGACAACGAAAATCGCTCGCTTACAGCCTATCTCGCAACGCACTCGAGCAGCCGGCGCCGGACGAGCGGTCAGGCCGGCTCCGCCTCACCGGCGGATTCGTCGACCGGGCCATCGAGCACGAACCGGCCGGTGAGCTCGGCCGATATCTCGTAGTGGCGCACCAGAAACGAGCGTTCGTCGAGCTTCTTGCGCCGCAGCCAGCCGGTCACCTCGGCGTTGCACTTGCTCGCGTTGCACGATCCACACGCGGGCACGACATTTCCGAGCGTGTAGCGGCCGCCGCGTGAAATGGCCTGCACGCAGTCCTTCTGCGGCGACCCGTCCGGAGTCCCGCAGTACGCGCAACCACCCCAGGACGCCTTGAGCGCGGTCCACTGCGCGTCGGTGAGATCGTGGGTGACGCGCGCCATCCGCTTCTTGCGCTTGCGCGCGGCGCGAACCTGTTTGCTACCGCCGGTCGGCATGAAGGGTGAGCGTACGCGCCACGGGCGACAACGGGCCGGAGGCGAGGCGCACGGTGTCCGAATCGTGCGAATGGCGTGTCTCGAGGGCGCTGCCGCGGCACCCACCCGAACCTCGCCCGATGACTGGCCGGTCCCAGCCGATCGAGGACGGAGTTGCGTGGCCACGTGGCCGGCCGAGGCGCTGGTCGCGGCCCTGCTCCCTGAAATACGAACTCGCCCAGCACCTGGTGCCCCGGGCAGGTCGGCCGAACCGCACCATCGACCACCTGCCGCAGGTTTGAGAGAGGGCTGGGGCGGTACTGACAAATCAGGCGAATACCGGGAGGTTGTCCACCGTGGTCAAAGCGCTACTCATCGCAGCCGGGGTCTACCTGGCGATCATCGGGCTCGCATTGCTCATCGTTCCGGTCCAATTCGGGGTGGACGCCGTACCGGAGGACGCGTCGCCGGAACTGGTTGCGCTGCTTCGGCTGTTGAGCGGGCCGTTCCTGGGAGTGGCGGTGCTGAACCTGATGTCGCGGTCGGCGGCGCCGGGGTCCATTCGCAACACCGTGTTGCTGGCCAACCTCGTGGGATTCGGGGTCGTGGCCGGCAACGACGTCTGGGGTGTGGCCAGCGGGGAGGCCCGCGACCTGGCCGCGGTGTTCCTGGTGGTGCACCTGGCGTTCACCGCCGCCTTCGCGGTCGCGTGGGTGCGGGCCGGGCGAACCACGGCGGGTAACCCGGCACACTAGCGCCGCCGAGCGCGCGGCCCGCCGGATTCAGTTGGCGGCCAATCGGATCCAGACCTGTTCCGAGCGGGACAGCAGGCGGTTGTCACCGCCGTAGAGGGCGGTGGCGGTGCGCACCTTCCTGCCTTCTTCGGCGTGCAGCGCGCCGACCACGACGCAGGGCTCGCCGGGGGCCGGGTGATCCAGCACGGTCGCGGTCATGGAGCCCAGGACAGCGGGGCGCGCGAGGAGCTCGGGGATGGTCCAGGCGCCGGGGCAGTCCATGGCCGCCCACAGCAGCGGCAGCCCGATCGGCACGGTGCCGTCCGGGGTCCAGGGGGCTGCCACGACACCGTCGCCGACCGGCCCGGACTCGATCCGCAGACCGTCGGTGCGCAGGCTGCCACAGACGAAACAGCGCCCGAACAGTTCGCTGTCGTTGGGCTCCCAGCTCACGGCGGCGGCCGTGGCCCGGGAAACCGGCGCGGGTACGGCACGCTCGAACACTCCCCCCGCCGCCCGCGCGATCAGACTCTCCCCGTCGAACAGATCACCGCCCTCGACCCGCAGCGGCGTCTCCAGCGGCGGCGGGTTCCGCAACACCACCGTGACGATCTCCTCGTCCCGGGTCTCGGCCAGCAGCCCGGCGACGTACCCGCCGTTCCCCGAGTCGGGCGGGCCGTTGAATCGAGCGGGGACATAGAGCGTCGTCATGCCGATCACGGTAGCGAACGTCCCCGGCCGCACCCGAACGTCAAGGGGGTAGGGATCCTCGATGAAGTCCAGCCGGCCGGTCAGCGACGCGAATCCATTGTCACCGCAGCAGATTCCCTACGAATCGACCGGGTCGCGCAGTTCCTCGGGAACGTAGCGATCGCCGGGCCACCACAGCCCGAGAGCCGTTATCCACGGCAGGAACGGGGTTCCGGCCTCGCCCTGGTCGTCGGACATCTCCTCGAAGCGCCGCTCGACCGCGATGACCCTGCCCGGGTTCGCATCCCAGAGTTGTGCCATGGCGAGGGTCGCCGGGCGGTCGGCCCGGTCGTCGGCGGCGTCATCGCATTCCTGCGGGAGCGTCCCGGGTGGGGGCAGGAACTTTCGGTAGACGAGTTCGGGTACGGAATCGGTGACGCGCCAGGTGGTCCAGGCGCAGCCGTGCTCGTCGAAGTCGTCGGCAGCCGCCACGCGCGCGGTGCGCACGCCGGTGAAGAGGTCGGTGGCACCCGAGGACGCGGACGGCAGATAGGCGCAGACACGCCACCAATCCCCCACCCGCCGTACGGGTTCCACGAGCACCTCGCCTGCGGAGACCCCCGCGGCGGCGGCCGCGCGGTGCACGTTCTCGACCATCCCGGCAGCGTCGGACGCGGTGGCGGTATCGGCGATCACCGCGAGGCCGAACGAACTCATGGACGCATTCTGCCGTAATCCCGGCACGCGCGGCGGCCATGCCCGCGAACCGGCACGGCCCGTGGTGTCGCGCCCGCCCACCTGGGCAATCCGCTAGCATTCGAGTACCAGAACTATTCAAAGTGCATGGTTATCCGACAGGGCGTTTCGGTGGGCGAACGAGCGATGGAGGGTCTGACACAGTGGCTGCCCGAAAGGTATTGACCCGCGCGGAAAGCCAGGCGCAAACCCGGGACAACCTGATCGACGCGGCCGAGGAGCTCTTCCTGCGCGACGGCTACTACGCCACCTCCATCGCGGCCATCGCCGCGGAAGCCGGTCGCACCATCGGCGCGGTGTACAGCAATTTCGACAACAAGGAATCGCTGTGCCTCGAGGTGCTGCGCCGCCGCTCCTCGGCCGAACTCGCCCGCCTGATGAGCGATCTCATGGCCGCGCCCGCCGGGCTGGACGCTCGCTTGGTCGTCATCTCCACCTGGTGGGCCCGCCTTTCCAGCGAGGTCGCGCTGTCCACGCTGTTCGCCGAGTACGCCCTCAGCGTGCTGCGCGACCCCGAGCAGCACGCCCGCACCCGGGAAACCGCCATGAAAATCGTGGAGTCGGGCCGCACGCTGTTCGAGGATTTCGCGCCCGAGGGCGTCGAGGCGAGTGGCCCGCAGATGGATCGCGCCGTGGTCGCGCTCATCGCGATGGGCACCGGCCTCGCCGCCGGCCGGGCCGCCGACGTGGTCACCGCCGAGCAGTCCGCCACCATCCTGAGCGACAGCATCCGCATGTGGTTCCGCGAGATCGGCGAATCGGTGCTCGCGAACACCGAATCCTGAACCGCTACACCCTCGCTCGCTGCCACTCGGCGATCGCCCGGCCGATCTCGGTCGTGGGCGGCTCACCGTATATCCACTCCCGCGCGATGGCGTGCCAGTTGTTCGTCGCACCCAACTGCCCGAGCAGGCCGAAGGTGAAGAAATCGGCGCGGCGGGAGAACACGTGTTCGGGCGGGAACTGCTGCTGCCGCATTCCGGCGAAGCGGGCCGCGCGCGGGTCGATCGCGAGAACCATCGCACCGGTAGCCAATTCGGGTGTGATGGTCAGCGGCTCGGGCAGCAGATGCCACGCGGCGGCGGACCAGATGTACTCCAGACAATCCTGCGGCCCGATTCCCGCTTCCGGGTCGACGATCTCGTGCGCGACGAGCAGGTCGTACAGATCCTCGGCTCGCTCCTCCCCCGCCGCCCGCACGATCCGCCGTTCGAGTTCGACATTGGCCGGGTCCATCGTTTTGTACAGCCCGAAATCGAGGAAGGCGATCCGCCCGTCCGCGCCGCGCAGCAGATTGCCCGGGTGTGGATCGCCGCAGAACTCGTGGTGCCGGTACATCGACCCGACATAGAAGCGATAGGCGAGCTCGCCGATCCGATCCCGTTCGGCCGCGGGCAGTTCACGCATCTCCTCGAAGCCCGTGCCCTCGAAGAACTCGGTCACCAGCACGTGCGGGGTCGACAGCTCGACGACGCTGTCGGGCACGGTGATGAACGGATGATCGCGGTACCGGCCCGCCACCTCGTGCTGGGTCCGCGCCTCCAGCACGTAGTCGAGTTCGCCCTCGATGTTGCGGGTGATCTCGTCGAAGATGGCGTGATTCTTCAGGGTCGGCCAGAACGGCGTGCCCAGCTTCGCGAACAGCGCGAGGTTCTTCATGTCCGCCCGGACCGCGACATCGACACCCGGATACTGCACCTTGACCGCTACAACCCGCCCGTCGCGCAGCACCGCGCGATACACCTGCCCCACCGAGGCCGCCGCCACCGGCGTCTCGTCGAAGTCGGCGAACACACTCGCCAGCGGCCCCAGATCCGCCTCGATGACCGCCCGCATATCCCCGAACGACACCGCCGGGGCCTGATCCCGCAGTGCCGCAAGCTTTTCCCGGAAGCGCTCGCGGTGCGAATGCGGAATCAGGTCGAGGTCGAGCACCGAGAGCATCTGCCCCAGCTTCATGGCCGCGCCCTTCATCGACCCCAGGACGTCGACCAGCTGTTCGGCCGCCTGCATGGTCGACCGTTCGGCGAGCACCGAGCGCGCCCGGTCCGACCGGCCGATCATCGACAACCGGGTACCCGCTCCGCGCACGGCCTGCTCCGCGGCCAATCGGCCCAGCTTGCCGCCGCGCACGACGCGGGACTTCGGGATCCTGCCGCTCAACGCCACCTCCGCTCGATACGGGTCACCGACCCGGGCCACCAGGTCGACCATATATTGTCTGAGACAGATGCCGTGGGGTTTTCGTGCCCGAAGTCAGGTGCACAGCATCGCGGTCCCGATGTACCGACACGGCCGCGAGGTGGCGCTCGCGCCGAACATCCCGCGATCGCGCTATTCCGAACGCCGCGTCACTAACGGAACAGGCTCGCCAGATAGGGATTCACCTCGGCGTGCGTGGCGTCCAGCGCCTGCATGTGGTCGTAGCCCGGGTAGTCGGTGATGGTGAACTCCACTCCGGCAGCACGCAATTCGGCGGCCTGTCGCCAGACCATCGGCGCCGGGACGTCGATGTCGTTGGTGCCCTGAACGATCAGCAGCGGCCGGGTGTACCCGGTGAGCGGCACGTCCAGCACCGGACGCGCCACCGCCTCGAAATCGCCCTCGGACAGCGGTTTCGCGAACATGTCGGCCATCGAGACGCCCTCGAGGGTCGCGGTCATGTCGTCGTAGCAGAGCCGAGCGCCGTCGGCGACGATGCGGCGGCCCAGCGGGGTGAGGTAGGCATCGAGATCGAAGGCGGGGCGGGCGGCCCGCACGCCGCCGAGCACGTACGCGGTGTAGGTCTTCATGCCCGCGGGCAGGATGTCGGGCGTGCCCGGGCGGCCCAGCAGCAGCATCGTGTCGGTGATGCTGGCACCGGGCGCGAAGGCCACCGCGCCGCGGTAGTCGAGTTCGGGCGCGTAGACCGCGGCGATCGAGGCGGTGAACAGCGTGGCGTGGCCACCCTGTGAATGGCCCGCCGCCGCCCAGCGGCTCGACAGGGTCGGGTCGGCGGCCCGTGCCGCGCGAACCATGTCGATCGACGCCTGGGCGGCGGCCCGGCCGTCGAGATACGCGTGCTCGCCCGGGGTACCCAGGCCGATGTAGTCGGTCGCCGCGACGGCGTAACCCTGGGCCAGCAGGTTTTCCAGATAGGGGCGATAGAAGGTGAAATCGGTGCCCGACGGCGCGCAGGCGTCGGCGCGGCCGACCGTCCCGTGCTCCCACGCGATCACCGGCCACCCGCCCGGCGGCGGCGTGCCCTGCGGTACGAACAGCGCGCCCGATGCCCGCACCGGTTCGCCCAGCGAGTTCCGGGTCGTGTAGACGACGCGTTCGGCCGTGGCGCTCCCGGGGATGCGCTGGTCCAGATCGGTGACCTGGTCGACCACCCCCGGATCGCCCTGCGCGGGACCGCTCGCGGTCACCGCGGCCGCGACCCCGATCGCCGCGGCACAGACGGCGGTGATGAACCGGTTCATGGCCTGGACTCCTCTGCTGTCTACAACACTGTTATGCAACGCTGTTGTATGACAGTGTTGCCGGAAGCGACCGCAGACGCAAGGCGAGGATCCCGCGATGCCCATCGAAGTGAACAGCTCCGACCGCAAACGGCAGATCGGCGAGGCCGGGGTGCGGATCGTTCGCGAGCACGGCACGGCGGGACTGACCGTGCGCGCGGTCGCCGACGTACTGGGCGGCTCGACCAGCCTGGTCACCAACTACGTCCGCACCCGGACCCAGCTGCTGGACCTGACCCTGGAAACCCTTGTCGCGCAATGGGACAACCAGATCGCGGACCTCACCGGCTCCCCCGCCGACAAACTGCGCGCGGTCGCGGCCTGGGCCCTGGACTGGGCCGGAGACTCGAGCCCGCTGGTGGCGAAGATCCTGGTCCAGCTGCTCGGCGAGCAGACAATCGACGCCGACCGGCTGGCGTCCCTGCATCGCGAACTCGATCGCCTGCACGCGCGCATCGCACGGGCGCTGGAAGCCGCCGGCATCCCGGACCCCGCGCCCATCGCCGATCTGCTGTTCCTGGCCTCACGCGGGGCGATGGTGTCGCAGGTGGAGAACCCGGGCGGGTGGCCGACCGAGCGGCTCACGAACGCCGCCGTCGCGCTGACCCGGCGACTCGACGCCGATCGACCGCCGGGGCCCGCACCCCACCCGTGAGTTCGGCTGCGGCTCCCCGCAAATCCCGGCGCGGTTGGGTAGGTTTCGAAGAGTGTGCGGTGGCTCGGCGAGACCGCGCGGTGGAGCTTCGTCGGAATCTGTCCGGAAGGAGACCGGGTGTCCGCTCGACCCTTTTCCAGCCGTTTTCTCCTGGGCGGGGATCTGCCGGTGAAGCGGATCGGATTCGGGGCACTGCAGGTGTCCAGCCACGGGTGGCAGGGCCCGCCGCGAGATCCGCACGCGGGACGGACGGTGCTGCGGCGGGCGATCGAGCTCGGGGTCGATCACATCGACACGGCGGACTACTACCGCAGCGGAGACGAGTCGGTCGCGGCGAACGATCTGATACGCCAGGCGCTTTCGCCCTATCCGCCCGAACTGGCGATCGCGGTGAAGGTCAGCCCGGCGTTCGGGCCGGGCGGGGTGTGGGAGACGCCGGACGGCGATCTGCGGTCGCAGGTGCGGGCCAATCTCCGATCGCTGGGGGTCGATCGACTGGATCTGGTGTACCTGCGCGCCGGGACCACCTCGGTTCCGCACGGGCAATCGCTGGCCGCCGAGTTCGAGGTGCTCGCGGAGCTGCGCGAAGCGGGGCTCATTCGGCATCTGGGACTGAGCAACATCGATGTCGGCCATTTGACCGAGGCGCGCGCCATCGCGCCGGTTGCGGCCGTACAGAACCACTTTCAGGTCACCGAGCGCAGCGAGGACGCGGTGCTGGCCGCGTGTGAGGACGCCGATATCGCCTTCGTGCCGTTCTTCCCGCTCGGTGGCCACCGCACCGATCACACCGCGGCCCTGGCCGACATCGCCGACCGGCACGGCGCCACGCCCACGCAGATCGGGCTGGCCCGGCTGCTCGCGCTGTCACCGGTGACGCTCGCGATTCCGGGGACCGGATCCGTCGCGCATCTGGAGGAGAACATGGGGGCGGCCTCGATCGTGCTCACGGACGAGGAGCTGGCCGAGCTCGGTCGCTGACAGGCGGGCGCAGCTGTTCGCACCCCAAGCTGTCGTCACGATGGTCGAGGGCTCACTTCGACTGTCCGCCACCATGTTCGGTCCGGTCGGCCGGGGATTCAGCAACCACCGAGCCGCGCATCAGCGCGTTGAGCCGGGACGCCTGGCGGGTGAGGTGGTCCCGCTCGGCCGTGTTGGAGGCCGACCGCGCGGCCTCGGCGTAGAGGCGGGCGGCGGTGCCGGGGTTGCCGTCGCGTTCGTGCAGGTAGGCCGCCGCCGCGGTGTGGCGGGGCAGCGCCGGATCCAGGGACGACAGCGCCGCCAGGCCCGCACGGGCGCCGTCGGCCTCGCCCAGCGCGACCGCGCGATTGAGACGGGCCACCGGGCTGTCGGTGAGGCGGATCAGTTCGTCGTACCACTCGACGATCTGGACCCAGTCGGTTTCCGCGGCGGAGCGGGCATCGGCATGCAGGGCCGCGATGGCGGCCTGGGATTGGTACTCGCCCAAGCGATCTCGGGCCAGGGCGGCCTGCAGGATGTCGACGCCCTCCGCGATCAGGCGGGTGTTCCAGCGCGTGCGATCCTGCTCGGCGAGCGGGATCAGGCTGCCGTCCGGACCTGTGCGGGCGGACCGGCGGGCATGATGCAGCAGCATCAGGGCCAGCAGACCCGCGGTCTCCTCGTCGTGGGTCATGAGCGCGAGCCGGCGGGTGAGGCGGATCGCCTCCGCCGCGAGATCCACCTCACCGGAATAGCCCTCGTTGAAGACCAGGTAGAGCACGCGCAGGACCGTGGCCAGGTCACCGGGCCGGTTGAAGCGGGCATCGGAGACCGTCCGCTTGGCGCGGCTGATGCGCTGCGCCATGGTGGCCTCCGGGACCAGGTACGCCTCGGCGATCTGCCGGGTGGTCAGACCGCCGACCGCGCGCAGGGTGAGCGCGACCGCCGACGCCGGCGTCAGGGCGGGATGCGCGCACAGGAAGTACAACTGCAACGTATCGTCCACCGCCGCAACCGGTCCGGCCTCGGGCTCGGCGTCGGCCAGTTCCTCGCGCTGCCGCCGGGAGGCGTCGGCGCGGGTGGCGTCGAGGAACTTACGCCAGGCCACGGTGATCAACCAGCCCCGCGGATCGCGCGGGGGCTCGTCCGGCCACCGCCGGACCGCCTCGATCAGCGCTTCCTGCACGGCGTCCTCGGCCGCCGCGAAATCCGCGCCGCGGCGGACGAGGACGGTGATCACCGTAGGGGTCAGGGTCCGCAGCAGTACCTGGTCCACCGTCGTCACTCGGTGATGGTCGGCGGCTCGGTCATGAACGGGCGCAGCTCGAGCCATTCGTGAATGGGTTCGCCGCCCGCACCCGGCGCCGCGGACAGCTCACCTGCCAGCTCCAGGGCGCGCTCGTAGCTGTCGACGTCGATCACCATCCAGCCGGCGATGAGATCCTTGGTCTCGGGGAACGGGCCGTCGGTCACCGGCGGGCGGCCGGGACCGTCCGAGCGGACGAACGTGCCCTCCATCGCCAGCGCCTGGGCGTCGACGAACTCGCCGGTCTGCTCGAGCCGGTCCGCGAAATCCTGCATGTAGCGCACGTGCGCCGACATCTCCTCCGGCGTCCACTTGTCCATCGATACGTCGTTGGCCGGGGCCGGGGCGCCGCGGTAGTGCTTGAGCAACAGGTACTTGGCCATGATGATCTCCTCTGTGCGATGCGACCGGTTTCGGCCGTCTTCACTGCGGGGACGGAGCCGGGCGGCGGTTCTCGACATCGCGCGCGAAAGATTTTTCCGGCCGTTTTCGCCCGGCCGTCCGCGCACCACGCCGAAACAGCTCCCGTGCCGGAACCTACCGGACCCAGAGCCACCCCCGGCCGACCTGATCGGCCATTCGCGGGGGCATCGCCTCCCGCACTCGCGCGGGACCGTGGCTCGGCGCGTACCCGCGCAACCGACTCGGGGCGGCGGTGGGCAGATAGAGCCGTTCTCGTTCCCGGATCCGCCACGGCGGCCGTCGCGGCAGGAGGCGGCCGGCCGCATCGGCCGCCCTGCGGTATCGGAGCCCGCGCGGCGTGGCCGACCGCGTCGTCGATGACCGGCCCTCGATTCCACCGGGCGAGAGCGTCGCGGGCCGCGCGAACCCGGAACCGCGGTCAAAGCGCAACTGCGGCTTCATCATTAGGATCGCGGCATGGACAGTCGCATAGTCGATCGAACCTCCGGGGACAGCGTCCGGCGATCGATCGTTTTGGGTGGGGGCGGCGCCATCGGCGGCGCTTGGATGTTGGGCCTTGCTGCCGAATTGCAGCGCGGGGGTATCGATTTGGGGGCCGCGGACTCGGTGGTCGGGACCTCGGCGGGGGCCGTTGTCGGGGCCGCGCTGGTCACCGGGCAGGACCCGAACTCGGTTGCCGAGGGGCCGTTTCCGGCGGGGAGCCCGATTCCGCCCGCGCCCGTGCTGAATTTCCCGTTGCTGGGCCTCGCCTTCTCGGCGCTGTTCGACCGGACGCCGGATCGCGAGGAGGTGGGGCGCAGGGTCGGACGGGCGGCGATGGCGGAGCCGGCCGCGCTGCCTGCGCATATCGCGCCGATGCAATGGTCGCTCGGCGGCCGGGACTGGCCGGATGACAGGCTGCGGATCGCCGTCGTGGACACCGCGACCGGTCAGCGGCAGGTGCTGGACAGCGGCAGCGGGGTGCCGCTCGCCGTGGCGGCCACGGCGAGCCGGGCCTTTCCGGGATCGTTTCCGCCCGTCGTGGTCGGCGATCGGCGCTACATCGACGGCGGGTTCTTCTCGCCCACCAACGCGGACCTCGCGGCGGACTCGGATGTTCTGCTGGTCCTGGAGCCACTGGCGCATCGATATCCGCCGGAACAGGTTCGGGCCGAGCTGGCGAACACGGCGACCGGGGCCGTCGTGCGGTTCGGGCCCGACGCCGAGACGATCGCCATCTTCGACGCCTTCACGGCGAAACCCGACCTGATCACCGCCTGGCCGGTGGCATTCCGGTCGGGCGTTCGGCAGGCGGACGAGCTGGCGAAGCAGCTGATCGACGCGGGCTGGGCGGCCCCGGGATCACCGGCGTCGTAGCGCGACCACGCGCGGAGTGGGCTCTCGGCACGTCCGAGTGACGTGCCGAGAGGCCAACTCCTGTGCGCTGAGCGATATTTCAGCGAATCGTGCCCTTACCCGGGATCAGCGGCAGGTCCAGCGCGGTCACCCAGCCCGGGGGCAGATCGTTCACCGCGGGCACGGCATTGAGCGCGCGCAGGCCGGTGGACAGGCAGCCCGCGACCGCGGGGGTGCGACCGGACCCGTCGGTGAAGCGGAACGAGGTCTCCTGCGAGATCGACGGGGAGCCGATGATATCCACCCGGTAGACGTCATCCTTTGTGCCGGAAGGCCATTCGGGTGCCGCGTCGAGACCGATGCGGTTCACGTGTTCCAGGGTGATCACTTCCCGGCCCCGGTAGATGCCGTTGATCGTGAAGCGGATCGCGGCGACGGTGCCCGCCTTCACGACGCCCTTGACCGACTGCCGGTCCTCGGGCGTCACCCACTTCTCCCAGGTGGTCGTGATGTTCTCGAGCTCGATACCGGCGGCGGCCGCGATCATCGGGACGGTCGCGCCCCACGCCATGATCAGGATGTCCGGGTGTTCGAGCATCGCGTTGAACTCCGGCGGGTGGCCGATGCCCATCTCCAGCTCGTAATCGCCCTCGTAGTCGGTGTAGTCGAGCAGTTCCGACGCGCGCACCGACTGCACCTCGCCGCACAGGCCCATGAGCGTGAGCGGGAACAGGTCGTTGGCGAAGCCGGGATCGATGCCGGTGGTGAAGCAGGACGCGCCGCCCTCCTCGCACGCCTGCGTGATCGGATCGCGCCACACGTCGGGCAGTTGCTTCATCGCCGGCCACACCCACGGGGTCATCGCGGTCGAGCACACGTCGATGCCCGCGCGCAGGAAACTGCTGATGACCCTGATGTTCTCATCGGCCAGCGCGGCCGTGGGGCCGTAGTGCACGACCGCGTCGGGGCGCAGGGCGATCAGTTCGTCCACCGAGTTCGTGGCCAGCACACCGGTTTTCGCGCCGCCGTACAGGTCACCGGCGTCCTTGCCGACCTTGTCCGGGTTGCTCACGCCGACGCCGACCAGCTCGAAGTTCGGGTGGTTCGCGATCTCGGTCAGCACCATGGAGCCGACTACGCCGGTGCCCCACAGGACAATTCGCTTCTTCATGGACACTCCCGGGTTATCGGTGGAATTCGCCGCAGTCGACGGTCAGCATCTGACCGGTGATCGCGGTGGCGAGGTCGCTGGCCAGGAACAGGGTGGCGCGGGCGACCTCTTCGGGACCGGCCAGGCGCTTGAGGTCGGTCGGGGCGGCCTTCTCCCGGTAGATGTCCTGGTGGGTGACGCCGGCCTGGCTCGCGAGCCAGTCGAAGTACGCCTTGTTGAGGTCCTCGTAGATGTAGGACGGTGCGACGCTGTTCACCCGGATGCCGCGCGGGCCGAGTTCGGTCGCCAGCGACGAGGCCAGGTGCTGCAGTGTGCCTTTGGACAGCTTGTAGCCGGAGTATTCGGGCTGCGAGCTGTAGGACACGCACGAGTTGAGCATGATCACCGAGCCGCGCGAGCGCTCCAGCGCATCGGCGAACAGAGCCGAAAGACGCAGCGGGGCGAACACATTGGTCTCGTTCACCGTGCGCAGCGCGTCCAGGTCGATGGTGGTGATCGGGTTCATCGGCGGGATGGCGAACGCGTTGTTGATCAGGCAGTCGACCCGCTCGAATTCGCCGAGCGCGCGGTCGACGAGAGCGCCGCGCTGCGCCTCGTCGGTGATGTCGGTGGGCGCCACCAGGACGGTGCGGCCGAGGGCGCGAACCTCCTCGGCGACCGATTCGATCCGCTTCTCGGTGCGGCTGGCCAGCACCAGATTCGCACCCATGCGCGCGGCCTCGATGGCCAGCGAATAGCCCAGGCCGGGTCCCACGCCCGAGATCACGATGACCTTGTCCTGCAGCAGCGGTACCGGCGCATATGTGTCCGCGGGTACGGCTTGCGGGGCAGCTGACACGACTCCTCCTCGAGTCCGCAGCAGTTACACGATGTAACGACTTTGATGTGACAGACTGTAACGACTTCAGCCCGCACCGACAAGGACGAATTCCGTGACCGCACGCCACCGCCTGGGCCCGCACCGCGACCCCGCGCTGGACCGCGCGGTTCTCGACGCCGCCCGCGAACTCCTCGTCGAACAGGGTTATGCCGCAACGTCGATCGACGCGATCGCGGCCCGGGCAGGCGTGAGCCGCCCCTCGATCTACCGCCGCTGGCCCTCCAAGGCGCACCTGATAGCCCAGGCGGTATTCCCCGACGTGGGCTCGGAAAAGATAGCCCCCGACCTCCCCTCGGAGATCCGCAAGGTCATCCGCGGCACGATCCAGCTCTTCGGCTCCGCCGAAACCCGCGCCGCGATGCCCGGCCTGATGGCCGAGATGCGCGAGGACCCGAGCCTCTACCGCAAACTGTCCGCCCGCCTGGACACCCCCACCCGCGAGGAACTGACCACCTACCTCCCCGACTCCCCCACCCGCCCCGGCCTCGACCCCAACACCTTCCTCGACACGGTCGCCGGCGCGGCGCTGTTCGCGATGTGCATCCGCGACATAGACGACCTCGACGGGTTCGCCACGTCCCTGGAAGACCTACTGCTGTACGGGATCCTGGGCTCCCGCGAGCGGGCGGCGCGGCAGGAGACGAACACCGACGCGGGTCAGCGCGAGGGCGGCGAGTCGAGGTCGCCGTCCGGCGACGACCGCAGCCCCGCGCGGTAGGTCTCCCAGCTCGGAACGCGAACGTCCTCGTCCGGGGCGACCTGTCGCATCTCGTACGTGGCATGGAAGTCCGATGCGCCCACCCAGTCGGACACGTCCAGGACCTGTTTCCGGTAGTCCCGGCGGTCGGCGCATCGGCGTTCGTCGACGGCGAACACCGCCACCTCGTCGAGGTCGGAATCTTGCAGGCGGACGATCACGATCTCCGGATCGGGGCCCAAGTGCTGGAACGCCTCCTCGTTCACGGCGCGAATCGCGGCCCGGACGTGGTGTGGGGTGGGTTTCGTTGCTACGTAGCCGCATTCGCGAATGTGGTGCAGGAAGTCGGCTTCGAGCGGGACCGCGTGCTCGACCAGGTAGTAGTGGATCGCGTGCGGCCAGATCCAGACGCCGTCGGTGCGGTCGATGGTCGGGACCATATCTCCCCGTCCGGGATCGAGCAGGTCCGCACCGCGCCGGCTGGTTCCCATCACGAATGCGCCACCGGCCAGGAAATTCGCAACCGCTGCACGTTCGGCGGGGTCGGTGACGTGAACTCGATCCGGCGAAGACTTCGGCCCGCCCTGGCTGTCGATGCCATCGAACGCGCTCGCGATGCGCACGGAACCCCCTTCGATCCAGCTGGATCCGTCGAACCTACCGTGGCTCGCCGGATCAGCTGCTCGGACGGCCCGCGAACACGTTGTAGAGGGTGTCCTTCAGGGTGTTCATCCAGCGTTCGTCGGTCTCGCGGCGTTGGGCACGTTCGGCTTTCGGGGAGCCGGGGGGATAGCGCCAGCGGGACCAGGGTGAGTGGGGGCGGGCCAGGCGGGTCGCGCCCACCACGCCTACCAGAGGGATGAACAGGGCCAGCATGCCCGTCCAGATCTTGCCCTTGGCGAGGGTGATCAGGGCCATCGCGCCGTGGAACAGGACCAGGAGGGTCAGGAACTGCCAGCCCCTGAACGCATCGGTGACGCCGAGGGGGGTCGCGCCCAACAGCATCAGGGCTATCACCGCGGTCGCGATCACCACCGCGTCCACCGAGACGCGGCCCTGACTGGACCAGTACACATCCTTCAGGTCCAGCATCAGGGCGAACTCGTCCAGCACCAGGGCGGCGCCCACCCCGAACAGGGCCGCGCAGAGCTCGAGCCACGGCGAGCGGTCACCGGCGGGACCGAAGACGCCGAACCCGGCGACGATCATGAAGATCACGCCGAACACCATGTGGTGGATGTGCAGACCGCCGGGGGTGACATTGCCGGGCCACCACGACACCCCCGCCCGAATCATGCGCACGCTGCAGCGGATGAACAGGAACGTGCACACGAAGGCCAGCAGCAGGATCGCGAGGGGCAGCTTGCCGGGTTGCACGATCATCCGATCGAACCACCCGGCCGCGAGCACGCCGACCGGAGCAGCGGGCGACATCAGCTCATCGCCCCGGCAGGATCCGGGGCGCAGCGGAATTCGGCGTCGAATACCCATTCCATCTCGCGCCCCGGCTTCCGCTCACCCGCACGTTTGCGGAGATTCCCGGCATCATGTCGACATTTCCGTCCCACCGAGATACCGGATATCCGCACTTGCCTTCAAACTACCGCGTGCGACGAGGTCCGATCGGTCGACGTTGCCGATTGGCCCGAAGCCATCTCGCAACGCCGGCGACCGGCTCGGTCAGCGCCGCCCCAGATCGCCCGCGATAATCGCGTCGATATTGCGTTCCGCCAACGCCGTCACCGTAACGAACGGATTCACGGTGGTCGAGCCGGGAATGAGCGAACTGTCGATGACATACAGGCCCGGATACGAAGTCAAACGCCCGTAGTTGTCGGTCGACTCGTTCAGCACGCAGCCACCGAGTGGATGGTAGGCGAAATCGTCACCCCACATCTTTCCGTCGCCGAACAGATCGTCCCGGTAGGTGGTTCCCGCGCTGGCGTTGATCGGGTCGAGGACGCGCTTGGCCGCGTCGATGCTCGGCTGGTTCCACGCCGTCTGCCAATCCAGGTCCACCCGGCCGGTGGCCTCGTCGAACCTGAAGACGCCACGATTCGGATTCTTGGTGATAGCCAAATGCATATTGACGAAGGTCTCGACACCGATGGGGAACGAGGTGATTTCGACGAACGCCTGCCCCGCCGTGTCATCCCAATTGTCGATACCGAGGGCGGTGATGGTGGACTGGTTGATCCCGGTCGGATCGTCGAGCCGATTCTGCCTGGCGGCCATCACGTTGCCGTTGTTGCCCCAATTGAACCCCACCGAGTCCGGCAGGTTCGGCAACGCCCCGGTCGCCTTCTGCGTGACCAGCAACTTGCTCGTGCCGACGCTGCCCGCGGCGAAGAAAACATGCTGCGCGACAACCGTTTTGGTGGCTATGACGTGACCGTCGGTACCGATCTCGTCCATCCGCACCTGGTAGCCGCCCGCGGCCGCCGGGGCCACGACGGCGACAACGTGCAGGGGAACGACGGTCACCCGGCCGGTCGCGGCGGCCGCGGCCAGATAGGTCTTGTCCAGACCCTGCTTACCGAAGTTGTTGCCGTACAACGATTCCTTGTTCAGCGCCGACAGCGGCACCGTCCCGGCCTGCTCCTGCTTCATATAGTCGAAGTCGTACACGTTCGGCACGAACGTGGTCGAAAAGCCCGCGCCCGCAGCCAATGCCCGGCCGACCCGCGCGTACTCGTAACACGGCGCGCTCTCGAACCACTCCTCGTCGATCCGGTTCACCCGCAACGCGGCGTTGGCACGCGGATAGTAGGTGTCGTACATTTCGCCGGGATCGACCGACGGCAGGATCTCGTGGAAGAACTCGCGGCGCGGTGTCACCGCCATTCCACCGTTGACCAGTGAACCCCCGCCCACACCGCGGCCCTGATACACCCGGATACCCCCGAAATGCTCGGCGGCGAGCACGCCGGTGTACCGCTCGACCGGCATGTTGATGGGGATACCGAGCAGATGATCGGTCGGCTGATCGGTCGTCGTCGACAGCCAGGAGGATCGACCGTCGGCGGGCACGGTCCCGGAAAAGACCTTGCCGTCGGGTCCCGGCGTATCCCAGGCCATACCCTGTTCGACAATCGTGACGTCGTGCCCGGCCTCCGCGAGCCGCAACGCCGCGACCGCACCTCCGTACCCGGCGCCGATCACCAAGATCGGCACTGCCGCACCGTCTTCCAGCCGGCCGATCGGCAACGCCGCCCGCGCCCGTCGTGCGCCCCCGAGCACCGCGGCCCCGCCCAGAGCGGCGGCCCCGCCCAGCCCCGCCAGCACACCGGCCCCGACCAGAAACCCACGACGCCCGATACCGCGGCCCGACACCGCATCATCCGCTGGCACACGCACTACAAACCCCTCAACACTCGAGCAACCGCGCGCAGTCTATGCGCACAGCCACACGTCCCGGCGCGCCACTTGCCAATTCCCTTGCGCGAGCCGAATACACGCAACCCACTGCGGCAGCGGGCCATTCGAATCTCGGCCCCGCCGCGGCAGTCGGGCGCATTGCTCGACAGCGGGTTTGCCGGTCGGCTTTCTCAGCCGGGCCGCGTGTCGCGTAACGAGGCGAAGCAATCCGTCGATGCCATGTCGACCGATCCCTGCAGGCGTACCCACTCAGGCTTTAGCAACATCAGAGCTATCAGCAACTCGAGCGCGTCCGTAATGTCCGGTAACTCGCATCAGTCACAGTTGTCAAGCTTTGGCACACAACCGTGACACCTCAGCAACCAGATAACCGGTCCCATCCAACCAGCTATATCAGGCATGCATAGCTGCTAAATTGCTAGTGATGGAGAGGTATTCACGATGGTCGCGACGCCCTGTCGACGGGAGCGTTATCTCCGGTGTCCGCGACCTGACAGCCCGGATTGCCCGCCCGCCGGCCCCGGCGAGGCTCAGCGCTTGCGGTCCGATTTGCACCGAATCTCTCACCGCGCCCATCCGGGCGCATTATCAGACAACCTCGTCCAAGGTCGACGCCCCTGTCCGGGCGATCGACCGCCGTGCAGGCGATGGAGTCCGATCGGACTCGCCACCGCGGCGCATGGAGGAAGGGAGTGTGGCGTCGCCATCGAAGGGTTTGCATACTCTTGCCTTGCCGCGGGACCCGGCTGAATGGGCCTGTGCCGATCCGAATGGTGGATCGGCAGAGCTATGACCGCCGAGTCGGGTGCTCATCGGATCGCTGATCGAGCGAATTCGATATACCTCGCCGGTTGATCCGGGGCCTCAGGACAACGGCACCGGGGCGGGCGGGCATCCACCTGCATTCAGATTTCGTATGAGGTTTGCCGGTGCGGTTCTTCGCGTCGTGCGACCGGCGATAACGAAGAGGTTGTGCAATGGACGAGAACCAGGACTGGGCCACTTCCGACTCGGAGTTGATTCCGCTTTCGAGAGCCCAGTACGGTATGTGGCTTGCCGGCCAGGCGTCGAATGGGTCGGCTGTCAACATTGCGCACTACATAGAGATCGACGGGACGATCGATAACGCGATATTCACGCGAGCGGTCAACGACGCCGGGCACGAGACCGAGTCGATGCTGGTGCGAATCGTACTTTCCGATGGAGAGCCCTTCCAATTCGTCGATCGCAGTATCGCCTATGCGGAAGAGATACTCGATTTCAGCGGCGAGGCCGATCCCGTCGCCACCGCGATGGAATGGATGCGACGCGATTGCAGCGCGCCGACGCACGATTTGAGCCGCGATCGCCTCGCGGCGACCCGGCTGATCAAGGTCGCCGCCGAAAAATACTTCTGGTATGCGCGCGCGCATCATCTGGTCATCGACGGATATGGCGCGTTCAATCTGCTCACTCGCGTCGCGGAACACTACAACGCCCTGTTCGAGAACCGTGCGCCGTCACCCCTGTCGGCGGCGACGCTGGCCGAGATAGTCGAGCACGAGCGCACCTACCGGTCCGGTTCGCGGTTCGAAACCGATCATCGATACTGGCTGAACAAGTCCGCTGAACTGCCCGCCCCGATCGGATTGGCCGGTCGCAGCGGCCGCCCGAGTCTGGACGACGCGGTCGCCGCCCGCGAGGTTTCCCCGGAGATCGCCGACGCCCTCGATCGATGCGCCACCCGGCACAGCGCGTCATCTCCGCAGGTGGTGATCGCCGCCTTCGCCGCGTTCCTGTCTCGAATGACCGGCGCGAACGAGGTCGTGCTCTCGATGCCGGTGAGCGCCCGCGTGACCAAACGCCTGCGCAACGCCGCGGCGATGCTGGCCAACATGGTGCCGATCCACTTCACCGTCGGCGCCGGCACCACCATCGAGACACTGGTGCAGAGCTCGATGTCCGAACTCGCCCTCGCGCTGCGTCATCAGCTGTACCGCTTCGAAGACATGCGCAGAGAGTTCCCGGCCTTCGACACGGCGGCCAACGCCTTCGGGCCGATCGTGAACATCGTGTTCTTCGATTCCGAGATCCGGCTCGGCCGAGCCGTGGGGCGCTATCACGCCCTGACCTCCGGCGCCCTCGACGACCTGCAGCTGAACCTCTACCGCCAGGGAACCGACCCGCTGATGGTCGAACTCCACGGCAACACCGGTCTCTACGACGACTCCGAGCTGACCTCGTATCTGGGTCGATTCCTCGACTTCCTGTCGTGCCTGCTGGAGAGCCCCCCGGACACCCCGGTCTCCGCCATCCCGGTCATCAGCGCGGCAGAAGAGCAGCGGATCCTCGTCGAGCTGGCCGGCCGTCCCGGCCTGCACACGCCGGCGACGTTGGTCGATCTCGTCGGGCACACGTCCGACGGCGCACCGACCGGGACATCGCGGGTCGCCGTCAGTACGGAATCGGGCACGATCACCTACGGTGAGCTGGATATCCGTTCTAATCGGTTCGCACGGCGACTGATCGAGCTGGGCGCCGGCCCGGAATCACTCGTCGCCATCGCGATGCCGCGCACCATCGACCTGATCGTCGCGGTCCTGGGTGTTCTGAAGTCGGGCGCTGGCTACCTCCCCCTGGACCTGACCCACCCCGCCGATCGGCTCGCCTACATTCTGTCGGACGCCGACCCGCTCATGGTCGTGACCGGTGCCGGCGTGCTCGACGCGGTGCCGACGGACCCCGGGCGAATCGTCTACTTCGATGACCCCGACCGGCACGACTTCGACGGCCGGCCGGTGTCCGATGACGAGCGCCGGACCCCGCTGCGCCCGGATCACCTCGCCTATGTCATCTACACCTCCGGCTCGACCGGTAAGCCCAAGGGCGTCACGATCACCCACCGGGCAGCGGTCAGCCACGTGACGAACGCGTGCGCCGAGATCGGGATCCGGGCCGGCGACGTGTGGAGCTTCTTCCACTCGTTCGCGTTCGACTACTCGATCTGGGAGATATTCGGCCCCCTGACCACCGGCGGGCGAGTCGTCATCATCGACGGTCTCACCGCCCGATCACCGGACGACGTGGTGCGGCTGCTGGCCCGCGAGCAGGTGACGGTTTTCAGTCAGACTCCTTCGGCGTTCTTCCAGTTCGCCGCGGCCCGGCTGCGGTATTTGGCTGCCGGTGAGACCGAAGGACCGCCGGCGCTGCGCCTGGTCGTACTCTCCGGCGAAGCCCTCGACCCGGCCGGCCTGGCACAGTGGTACGAGCACAATCCCGGACTTCCCTTGCTGGCCAACAGCTATGGAATCACCGAGACCACGGTCTTCGTCACCTATACCGAGCTCACGGCGGACTCCGCTGTTCCCGGGGCGCAAAGCCCGATCGGGTCCGCGCTGCCGGGGCTGCGGACCTACGTGCTGGATCCGATGCTGCGGCCGTGCCCACCCGGCGCCTGGGGCGAAATGTATGTCGCGGGCGAGCAGTTGGCCCGCGGCTATCTCGGCCGGACCGCGCTGAGCGCGGCCCGGTTCGTCGCCGATCCGTTCGCGAAACCCGGCGAACGGATGTACCGCAGCGGCGATATCGCACGCTGGAACACCCGCGAGGAACTGGAATACCGCGGCCGAGCGGACCAGCAGGTGCAGTTGCGCGGATTCCGGATCGAGCTGGACGAGATCCGGGCGGCACTGCTGTCCCATCCGGCGGTGTCGGTGGCCGTCGTGACCGTCGATCGCCCCGATACCGAGTCCGCGCGGCTGGTCGCCTACATCGTCGCCGCGCCCGCCGCGGTGTGGACCATCGACGAATTGCGCGCGCATCTGGCAAATACGCTGCCCGACTACATGATTCCCACGTGCGTCCTCGAGATCGAGTCGGTGCCCCTGACGGCCAACGGCAAGGTCGATTTCCGAGCGCTGCCCGAACCCGTGGTCGAATCGGACATACCGTTCGTCGCCCCCGCAACGCCTGTCGAACAGGCTGTGGCGGAGGTGTTCTCGGAAGTTCTCGGCGCCGCCCAAGTCGGCGCGCTGGACAGCTTCTTCGCGCTCGGCGGCAACTCCCTGTCCGCGAACACCGCGGCGGTGCGCATGGCCAAGGTTCTCGGTTGCGAGGTGTCGGTACGAGACCTCTTCCAGCAACCGACGGTGGCGGGACTGTCGCAGCGCCTCGAAGCCCTCACCGCCGATAGCGCCTCCCCCGCGCCGGCGCTGGTCGCCACGGACAGACCCGATCCGATACCACTCGCCCCGGCGCAGGTCCGGATCTGGCTGATGGATCAGGCCGATCACGCGGCGGCGCTCTACAACATCCCCCTGGTCCTGCGGCTGTCCGGGAACCTGGACGTTGCCGCCCTGCGCGCGGCGCTGCGGGACGTCATCGAGCGCCACGAATCACTGCGGACCCGCTATCCGGCGATCGAGGGCGCCGGCACCCAGGTCGTTCAGGACGCCGACGAGGTCGTCGCGACGTTCGACGTGACCCCGCAACCGGTCCGCGCCGCCGACGTCGGCGATCGGGTACGCGCCCTCGCCGCTGTCGGCGCCGACCTGAGCGCGCACGCCCCGGTCCACGCCACCGTGCTGGCCGTGACCGACAACCCGGGCGAGCACGTGCTCGTGCTGGTGCTGCATCACATCTGCTGCGACGGAGTCTCGCTGGGGCCGCTGGCCGCCGACACCGCAATCGCCTACGAGGCGCGGTCGCGCGGGCGAGCGCCGGGTTGGAACCCGCTGGCGATCCAGTACGCCGACTACAGCCTGTGGCAGCGCCGTGTGCTCGGCGATCCGGACGATCCCGAATCACTGGCCGCCAACCAATTGCGGTACTGGGTAACACAACTCGCGGATATGGCGCCGCTGCTGGAATTGCCTGCCGATCGTCCGCGCCCGCCGCAGCCGACCTTCGCCGGCGGCGTGGTCGACTCGGCCATCCCGGCCGATCTCTTCGCGGGAATCGAGCAGCTGGCGCAGCGAACCGGAGCCACGCCCTTCATGGTCATCCACGCCGCGGTGGCGATACTGCTCGCGCGCCTGGCGGGGACCTCGGACGTCACCGTGGGCACCCCGGTCGCCGGACGCGGTGAACCGGCGCTCGAGCCCCTGACCGGCATGTTCGTCAACACGGTGCCACTGCGGACCCGCGTTGTGCCCGAGGAATCGTTCACCGGCCTGCTCGGGCGGGTCGTCGACGTCGACGTCGACGGTTTCGCACACAGCGCGCTGCCCTTCGATCGCATTGTGCAAGAACTGCATCCGGCTCGCTCGATGGCGTACGCCCCGCTGTGTCAGGTGTTCCTGGCGCTCGAGAATTCGGGGCGTCCGAGCGTGCGGTTGCCCGGGCTCACGGTCGAGATGATCGAGCCCGCCGACGAGCCCGCCAAGGTCGACCTCATCGTCACGGTGTGCGAGAACAGCACTCCCGAGCGCGATGTTCGGTTGCGCCTGAACTACGCCACCGATCTCTTCGACGCCGAGACCATCGAGGCCCTGGCGGGCCGCCTGATCCGCGTGCTCTCGACGATCGTCGAGGATCCGCGGGTCCGGGTCGGCGACATCGAGCTGTTGGACCACCGCGAGAGCGGACAGCTGGTTCCGGCCTCGGGCGGTCCGGCCGAGCAGCCGTACCCCCTGGCCGAACTCTGGTCGGTCGGTGACCCGACGGCCCCCGCCATTGTCAGCGGCGCCCGCACGGTGTCCTACGGGGAGCTCGACGCGTGGTCGAACCAGCTTGCGCGAGTACTGATCTCGCACGGCGTCGGGCCGGACCGCCCACTCGCGATCCTGCTCGGCCGCTCGATCGACTTCGTCGTCTCGGTGTGGGCCGCGACGAAGGCCGGCGCGGCCTTCGTCGCCATCGATCCCCGCAACCCCGCCGAACGTGTCGCCCACATCGTGGCCGACTCCGGTGCCCGGATCGTGATCACCACGACCGAACACGAGACATCGTTCGCGCAGCCGAACCCGAGCCTGGTCATCGACGACCCCTACACCGTGGCCCGGGTCGCGGCGGCCTCGGCACTGGCGGTGACCGATACCGACCGCGTACGCCGCTGCCACGTCGCCGATATCGCCTACATCCTCTACACCTCCGGATCGACGGGGACCCCCAAAGGGGTCGCGGTGTCGCACCGGGGGCTCGCGAACTTCGCCGCGGAGCAGCGAGACCGCTACCGGATCGACCGCGGTTCCCGGGTTCTGCAGTTGGCCGCGCCGGGATTCGACGCCGTGGTGCTCGAGTTGCTGATGGCCCACACCAGCGGCGCCGTCCTGGTGGTGTCACCGCCGGAGATATTCGCCGGAGACGAACTCGCACAGCTGATCCGCGCCCAGCGGGTGTCGCACGCCTTCGTGACCCCGAGCGTGCTGGCGACGATGTCACCCGGCGGATTGGACTCGCTGCGGGTCCTGGTCGCCGGCGGTGAGGCCGTGACCGCCGAGACGACCGAGCTGTGGGCCCCCGGCCGGCAGCTGCACAACGGATACGGACCCACCGAGACGACGATCATGGTCGCGATCAGCGATCCCCTGCGCGCCGGTGAACCGACCACGATGGGCGGCCCGATCCGCGGCGTCGACGCGGTCGTGCTCGACGATCGGCTGCGACCGGTACCGACCGGGCTCGGCGGCGAATTGCACATCGCCGGTGCACATCTCGCGCAGGGCTACCTCGGCCGCCCCGGGGCCACAGCGGGCACGTTCGTCGCCAACCCGTTCGGTCCGCCGGGAAGCCGCATGTACCGGACGGGCGATCTGGTGCGCTGGAACAGCGACGCCACCCTCGCCTACCTCGGGCGGAGCGACTTCCAGGTCAAGATCCGCGGTCAGCGCATCGAACTGGGCGAGATCGACAGCGTGCTCGCCGCACACGAAACGGTCACCGCGGCAATCACGGTCGGTGTCGACTCCCCCGACGGGACACGACTGGCCGCCTATGTCGTGCCCGCTGCCGCGGGCATCGACACCACCGCGCTGCTCGAGCACCTGGCCCGGCAGCTGCCGGCACACATGATCCCGGACGTCGTGATCCCGCTCGCGGCGATACCGCTGTCACCGGTCGGCAAGATCGACCGGGCGGCGCTGCCGGAGCCGGTCTTCACCCGCTCCACCGATTACGTGGCACCGCGAACCCCACTCGAGCGGGTCGTCGCCGATGTCTTCGCGCAGGTACTGGAACTGGGCCGGGTCGGAGCCGAGGACAACTTCTTCGAGCTGGGCGGCAACTCGCTCTCGGCTACCCGGGCAACCGCGCGCCTGGGCACGGCCCTCGGCGTCGTCGTGCCCATGCGAACGCTGTTCGAGCACGCCTCCGTCGCGAGGTTGGCCGAGCACATCGACGGCTACGAGCAGACGCGACGCCTGCCGCTCGTTCCGCAACACCGTCCGGACCGGATTCCGCTCTCACCCGCGCAGACCCGGATGTGGTTCCTCAACCAGTTCGACACGGCCTCCGCGCTGTACAACATCCCCGTGGTGGTGCGCCTGACCGGTGAGCTCGACGCGCACGCCATGCGCTCGGCATTCGCCGATGTCCTCGAGCGGCACGAAACGCTGCGGACCATCTACCCCGACAGCCCCGACGGACCGCACCAGGTGATCGTCACGGTCGAAGACGCCCTGCCCCACCACGATCCGATCCGGGTACCGGCGAGCGAACAGGACACCCGCATCCGGTCGGTGGTGACCGCCGGCTTCGACGTCACCCGCGAGGTTCCCGTCCGGCTCGCGATCCTGCGGAGCGCACCCAACGAGCACGTGGTCGTCGTGGTGTTCCATCACATCTGTTTCGACGGGTCGTCGCTGGCGCCACTGGCCGCCGACCTCATGACCGCCTACCGCGCCCGCGCGCACGGTCGCGCGCCGGAATGGTCTCCGCTGCCCGTGCAGTACGCGGACTACACGCTGTGGCAACGGAATCTGCTCGGCGCCGACGACGATCCCGACAGTCCGGCGGCCGCGCAGATCACGTACTGGCAGCAGACCCTCGCCGGACTGCCCGACCTGCTGGACCTGCCGGCCGACCGCCCCCGTCCACCGAATCAGTCCTTCCGCGGGGCAACGATCACCGCGAGTGTGCCGGCCGAACTCCACCGAGACGTGCTGGCGCTCGCCCACCGGCACGACGCGACGGTGTTCATGGTGCTGCACGCCGCGTTCGCGACGCTGCTGGCGCGCCTGTCCGGCAGCGGAGACATCGCAATCGGTACCCCGATCGCCGGTCGCGGCGAACCGGGGCTGGACGGCCTGGTCGGCATGTTCGTCAACACACTCGTCCTGCGGACCGGTGTGCACGGCGACTCCTCGTTCCTCGAGGTGCTGGATCACGTACGCACCGCTGATCTGGAGGCTTTCGACAACGCCGACATCCCGTTCGAGCGTCTGGTCGAGGTACTCAATCCCCCGCGCAGCACCGCGCACGCACCACTGACCCAGGTCGGGTTCTCCTTCCAGAACATCGACGTGCCCGTGCTGCGGTTCGACGGTCTCACCGTCGCCGCGGAGCTGGTCGACCCGCACGTCGCCAAGTACGACCTGCACCTGAATGTGGTGGACGCACCGGTCCCCGACGGTGAGCCGGGTCCGCTGGGCATCGAATTCGGCTATGCCGTAGATCTTTTCGATGAAGCGACCGCTCGCACGCTCGTCGCGCGATTCGTGCGATTGCTGCGTGCCGTCGTCGGGGACCCGCGGTCCGTGGTCGGTGACGTGGACCTGCTGGATTCCGCGGAGTTCCGTTCGCTCACCGGCAATCCGAGCCCGGCGCGGCAGCCGACGGCGACGACACTCGCGCAGCTCTTCGCGGCGCAGGTGGCCGCGACTCCGGGGAACACCGCCGTCCACGACCAGGACAGCGGACAACAGCTCAGTTACGCGGAGTTCGGCGCCCGAGTCGACACCCTGGCCCGGGTGCTCATCGGCCGCGGGCTGGGCCCGGGTGACATCGTGGCCGTGGCCATGCACCGCTCGCTGGATCTGCTGGTCACCCTGTACGCGATCCATGCGGCGGGCGCCGCGTACCTGCCCTTGGATCCCGACAGTCCACACGAGCGGATTCGCACCGTGCTCGATACCGCCCGGCCCCGCGCCGTGGTGACCCGCCCCTGCGACAGCGCCGCACTGGGCACCTGGGGCCCGGTATGGCTGCTGGAGGAGCTGGGCGGGACGCCGGACGAGTCCGAGGTGACCGATGCCGAGCGCACCCGGTCGCCGCACCCGGCCGATCTGGCCTACGTCATCTACACCTCCGGCTCGACCGGAACACCGAAGGGCGTCGCCCTCCCGCACGCCGCGGTGGTCAACCAGCTCGACTGGATACGCACGCACTACGCTCTCGCCGACGACGATGTACTGCTGTGGCGAACACCGTTCACCTTCGATCTGTCGGTGTGGGAACTGTTCTCCGCCTTGACCTGTGGCGCGTCGGTGGTTATCGCGGACGACTCCCATCGGGCAGATCCGCGACTGCTCGAGCAGCTGATGGCCGACTTCGGGGTCACCACGGTGGATTTCGTGCCTTCGCTGCTGTCGGCGTTCCTCGACGGCGCCGATACGCTCGCACTTCCCCGGCTGCGGCAGGTGCTGTGCATCGGCGAAGCCTTGCCCGCCGCCGCCGTGCGCCGGTTCCGCGACCTCAGCGACGCGCGCATCGACAATCTGTACGGTCCCACCGAGGCCGCGGTCAGCGTCACGGCATACCGCATCGACGACGCCGACGACGTATCGCCGGTGCCGATCGGCACACCGCAAACGAATGTGACCGTGCGCGTGCTGGATTCGCGTTTGCACCCCGTACCGCAAGGCGTGGCCGGCGAACTGTATCTGGGCGGTGTGCAGCTCGCGCGGGGCTATCACAACGGTCCCGGCACGACCGCGACCGCGTTCGTCGCCGACCCCTTCGCCGGGGTCCCCGGATCTCGTCTCTACCGCACCGGCGATCTGGTCCGCTGGAACAGCGATGGCGTCCTGCAATTCGTCGGCCGCGCCGACACCCAGGTCAAGATCCGGGGCCTGCGTATCGAGCTCGGCGATATCGAAGCGGCCCTGACCTCGCACGCGGACATCCAGGCCGCCGTCGTGCAGGTGTGTTCCGAGCAGGACGACCCGCGTCTGGTCGGATACATCGTCGCCACCTCGGTGCTCGACGACCGCCGCGTCCGGAAACACCTGTTGCACCAGCTGCCCGCGTACATGGTGCCGACGGCGGTGATCCAGGTGGACGCCATTCCGCTCACCCCGAACGGCAAGGTCGACTACAAGGCCCTGCTCGCGCTCGGCGATGGCGGCGACACGCACGACTATCGTGAGCCACGAGGGCTTTTCGAAGAATCCGTCGCCGCGGTGTTCGCCGATCTGCTCGCGCGGTCCGAAGTGGGGGCCGACGACAACTTCTTCGATCTGGGCGGAAACTCACTGGTCGCCTCCCAGGCCCTGAGTCGGATCGGCGGCGCCGTCGGCGTGTCGATCCCGCTGCGGGTGCTGTTCGAGGCGCCGACGATCGCCGAGCTGGCCGAACGGATCGCACTGCTGCGGGAGGTGCCTGCCCTCCCGGCGCTGACCAAACTCCCACGGCCCGAGCGCATTCCGCTGTCGCCCGCGCAGCTGCGGATGTGGTTCCTCAATCAGCTGGATCCCGATGCGGCCGGGTACGTCATTCCGCTGGTGATCGCACTGCGCGGCGAACTCGATCTCGACGCGCTGGTCGCCGCCTTCGCCGATGTGATCGAACGCCACGAGAGCCTGCGCACGATGTATCCGGCCAGCGACGGACAACCCGAACAGCTGGTGATCGATGCGCGTGCGGCGTTCGCCGCACACGATCTCACCCCCCGCCGGATCCGGCGGGAGCACCTGCCCGCCGAACTGGAGATGTTCTACCGCAACGGATTCGACGTCGCCGAGTCGGTACCGGTACGCGTGGCGCTGTACCAACTCCCGGACACCGGCTGGGCGGGCGCGCTGGCCGTCCACCACATCGGTTGCGACGGATTCTCGGTGGCGCCGCTCGTCACCGATCTGGTCTCGTCCTATCGGTCCCGCGCGGCGGGCACGCCCCCGGATTGGACGCCGCTGCCGGTCCAGTACGCCGACTACACCCTCTGGCAGCGAGAGCTGCTCGGCGACGTCGGGGACACCGACTCCCGCGCGGGCCGGGATCTGGCCTACTGGCGCGAACGCCTCGACGGCGTCCCGGAGTTGATCGCGCTGCCCACCGATCGCCCGCGCCCGCGGGCACAAACCTTCCGGGCAGCGGTGCTCGGGCAGCAGTTGGGCGGCGAGCTGCACGGGCGGATCGAGTCCCTGGCGCGTCGCTCGGGCACCACCTCGTTCATGGTCGTGCACGCGGCGCTGGCCGTGCTGCTGTCGAAAATGTCCGGGAGCGAGGACATCACAGTCGGCGTGCCGCATGCCGGTCGCGGCGACAAAGCACTCGACCGACTCGTCGGGATGTTCGTCAATACGCTGGTGCTACGGACCCGGCCGGTGCCCGAGCAGAGCTTCGCGACCCTGCTCGAACACGTCAAACAGGCCACCCTCGACGCGTTCGACCACGCATCGGTCCCCTTCGAGGCGCTCGTGGAAGCGCTCAATCCCACGCGGACAACAGCGCATTCGCCCCTGTTCCAGGTGATGCTGGCCTACCAGAACATGACCCGCGCACGAGCCGAACTCGAGGACCTGACCGTCGAGGAGTTGGATCCCGGTGCGGGCGCGGCCATCTACGACCTGCTGTTCATGGTCAGTGAGGACCACGGCCCGCACCGCACACCGGCCGGAATGACGGTCCGCCTGACCTATGCCACCGACCTGTTCGACGAGACCACGGCCCACCGCCTGATCGACGGCCTGACCCGCGTTCTCACCGCCGTCACAACCGACGACACGCGGATGGTCGGCGAGATCACGGTGCTCGACGAGAGCGAACTGCAGCGGGTGTTGCGCGACTGGAACGACACCGGCGCCTCCGCGGCACCGGGCCGCACGCTCGTCGACATGTTCGACGAGCAGGTCGCCCGGACACCGGACCTGCCGGCGGTGCAGACACCCGGCGGTCCGGCGACGAGCTACCGCGACTTCGACGCCGAGACCAACCGGCTGGCCCGATGGCTCATCGCCCGCGGCGCAGGACCGGAAACGGTTGTCGCCGTTGCCATGCGGCGCTCGACGACATCGGTGACCACGGTGTACGCGGTGCTCAAGTCGGGGGCGGCGTTCGTACCGATCGACCCCGGCCACCCGCGAGCCCGCATCGCCCAAATCCTGGACGCGACCGATCCGGCGCTGGTCCTGACAACCGCCGACGACGCGCACGCGCTGCCCGAGGGCGTGGACCGGATCGCCGTCGACCGAATCGATCTCGGCGGCCTCGACGACGCACCGGTTTCCGATGCCGACCGGCGCGCACCGCTACGAGCGGACAACCTCGCGTACGTCCTGTTCACCTCCGGATCCACCGGTGTGCCCAAGGGGGTGTCGCTGACACACGCGGCAACCGCGAGCCAGCTCGCCTGGGCGCAGCACCAATGGCCCCACGACGCCTCCGATGTCGTGCTGCACAAGACTCCCCTCACCTTCGACATCTCCGTGTGGGAGCTGCTGTGGCCCCTGCAGACCGGTGCCCGGGTGCTCGTCGCGGCCGCTGACGGGCACCGCGACCCCGCCTACCTGGCCGGCACGATCGCCGACCACCGGGTCACCACCGTCCACTTCGTGCCCTCGATGCTCGATGTCTTCGCGGAATCGGGCGGACACCGCGCGCTGCCGTCGGTGCGGCGAGTGTTCGTCGCCGGAGAAGCGCTGGCGCACAAGACCGTTGCAGTGGCCGGCCCTGTCTTCCCCGGCGCCGAACTGGTGAACTGGTACGGGCCCGCCGAGGCGGAGGTCGTCACGGCGCACCGCTGCTCGGCGACCTCGGCGCCGGGATCGGTTCCGATCGGCGCCCCGGTGTCGGGGATGACGACGGTCGTGCTCGACCGGTGGCTGCGGCCGGTACCGGTCGGCGTCGCCGGCGAGCTGTATGTTTCGGGCGTCCAATTGTCCCGCGGCTACCACGCGCGCACCGATCTCACCTGCGCCGCTTTCGTCGCTCACCCCTTCGGGGCGCCCGGCGAGCGCATGTACCGCACCGGAGACCTGGTCCGCTGGCGCTCGGACGGCGAGCTGGATTACCTGGGCCGCCGCGACTTCCAGGTGAAGGTGCGTGGTCAGCGCGTCGAGCTGGGTGAGATCGAGTCGGCGCTGCGGTCCATCCCCGAGGTCGCCGGCGCCGTCGTGACGGTGACGGACCGGCTGATCGCGGGATACGTGACGGTGACGCCCGGCGCGGCGGTCACCGGCGGCGACCTCCGCTCCCGGTTGCGCGCGCTGCTGCCCGCGTACCTGGTGCCGGACGGTATCCAGGTGCTCGACAGCTGGCCCTTGACCGCGAACGGCAAGCTCGACCGCGCGGCGTTGCCCGCGCCGCAGATCGTCTCCGACACCGAGCCGACGGCTCCGCGAACACCGGCCGAGGCTGTCCTGGCGGAAATAGTCGCCGGGCTCGCCGGTCACGAGCAGGTCGGTGTGACGGCGAATTTCTTCGAGGTCGGCATCAACTCGCTGTCGGCGGCCCAGCTCGCCGCCCGGGGCGCCGCGGCGCTGGGCGTCGATATTCGCATCGGCGATGTCTTCGACGCTCCGACGGTCGCAGAACTCGCCGAACGGGTCGACTCCCGCGCCGGCGGCCCCGCCGGCCCGGACCTGACCGCGTCCGCACGGCCGCCGCTCATCCCGCTCTCGGCGGCGCAGCGGCGCATGTGGGTGATCAACCAGGTCGATGTCACGTCGGCGGGCTACAACATCAGCTTCGCGGCCCGGTTGACCGGTGTTCTCGACATCGACGCGCTGCGGCTCGCGTTCGACGATGTCAGCACGCGCCACGAACCCCTGCGGACGGTCTATCCGAGCATTGCCGACCGACCCTGTCAGGTCGTCCTGGACCCCGCCGCGGCGAATGCCGACCTGGTGCTGGAACCGATCCAGGTCACCGGTGAGCAAGACCTGGCCGACCGCATCGCGCAGGTGGTCGGCACCGGCTTCGATATCGCCGCCGAGGTACCCGTGCGGGCACGGGTCTATCGAGTCACGCCCGACACCCATGTCCTGGTGTGCGTGGTCCACCATGTCGCCGCCGACGGAGCGTCCATGGCGCCCCTCGCCGGTGACATCTTCGCCGCCTACCAGGCGCGGGCGAACGGCAAAGCGCCGCAGTGGGATCCGATGCCGGTGCAGTACGCCGACTACGCCCTGTGGCAGCGGGAGCTGCTGGGGTCACCGGACGACTCGACCTCGCTGACCGCCCGGCAGTTGGCGCACTGGACCGGCACTCTCGAAGACGCACCGGAACTGCTCGACTTGCCGATCGACCACCCGCGACCGGCCATGCTGTCGATGACCGGGGCCTCGGTGGGTTTCGAGGTGTCCGCGGACCTGCACGAGGCCATCGCCGGTCTGGCCCGCCGCGAGGGCGTCACGATATTCCTCGTGCTGCACGCGGCGCTAGCGGTCATGCTGGCGCGCACCACACACTCCGACGACATCTCGATAGGCACCCCGGTCGCCGGGCGCGGCAGACCCGAACTGGACCCGCTGGTCGGGATGTTCGTGAACACGGTCGTCCTGCGTACCCGCCAGCGCGACGACCAGTCGTTCCGCGAATTTCTGGCCGAGGTACGTCAGGTCGACCTGACGGCGTGGTCCAACGCGGACGTGCCGTTCGATCGGGTGGTCGATGCCCTGGGCCGGTCGATCACCACCGCCTACACGCCGCTGTACCAGGTGATGCTCGTGTTGACGAACCACTCCACCACGGGGTTCGAGCTGCCCGGAGTCCAGGTCGATCTGATCGATACCGGTGTCCCGCAAGCCAAGACCGATCTCACGATGTTCTTCACCGAGCGCATGACGGACGGGCAACCCGCGGGACTCGACGGCGAAATCATCTACGCAACAGATGTTTTCACCGACTCCACGGCTACCGCGCTGGCCCGGCGGCTGCTTCTGGTCCTCGAATCGATCACCTCCGATCCGGACCGGTCCGTGGGTGCGATCGCGATTCTTGACACCGCGGAGGCCGAACGTCTGGTTCCGGCACGCGGCGGGGCCGCCGTCGAGGTCCCCGCCCGACTCCCGGACCTGCTGACCGCGACGGCCGCGGCCAACCCGTCGGAGATCGCGTTGATCTTCGGCCACGACCGCCTGACCTACGCCGAACTGGATGCCCGATCCAACCGGCTCGCCCGATACCTGATCGGCCGCGGCGCGGGGCCGGGAACAGCCGTGGCGCTGGCGGCGGAGCGTTCGACGGAGTTCCACATCGGGTTGTGGGCGATCACCAAGACCGGGGCGGCGTTCGTCCCGATGGATCCCCGCCACCCCCGGGAACGCCTCGACCGGATGGCTCGCGACTGCGGAGTCGCGCTCGGGATCACCCGCGCGGATTCGCGTGCCCTGCTGCCGGATGGGATCGAGTGGGTGATGCTGGACGACCCGGCGGCCCTCGCGGCGATCGCAGCGTGTCCCGACCGGCCGGTGACCGACGACGACCGGCGACGACCATTGCATCTGCTCGACGCGGCCTATGTGCTCTTCACCTCCGGATCGACGGGCACCCCCAAGGGTGTGGTCGTGTCCCATACCGGCATCGCCGACATGGCGGCCGACCAGCAGCGTCGCTACGGTGTCGATTCCTCGTCGCGGACCTTGCAGGTAGCCGCACCGGTGTTCGACGCGGCAGTCTTCGAAATGTTGATGGCACACGCCGCGGGTGCGGCCCTGGTAGTCGCGCCGCCGGAGGTTTTCTGCGGATCCGACTTGACCGAGTTCATTGCCGCCCATCATGTTTCACACGCGGCGCTGACTCCGAGCGTTCTCTCGACCATGTCACCGGTTGGGCTCGATGCGATGAGCACCCTGATCGTCGCCGGTGAGTCGGTATCCGCCGATCTGGTCGACAAGTGGTCGGTGGGACGCCGTCTCTACAACGCCTACGGCCCGACCGAAGCGACCGTCGTGGTCACCACCAGCAGTCCGATCGAACCGCACGGACCGATCACGATCGGCTCACCGGTCAGTGCAGCGGAGGTCGTGGTTCTCGACGCCAAGTTGCGTCCCGCGCCGGTGGGCGCCACGGGTGAACTGTATGTCTCGGGTCCGGGGCTGGCGCGCGGATATCTCAACCGACTCGGGGCTACAGCGGCAACATTCATCGCCAATCCATTCGGACTGCCGGGCACTCGGCTGTATCGCACCGGCGACATCGTCCGCTGGACCGCACACGACACCCTGCAATTCGTCGGCCGGCGTGACTTCCAGGTCAAGATTCGCGGGCAACGTATCGAACTCGCCGAGATCGACGCCGCCTTGCACACCTATCCGGATGTGGCAGCCGCGACAACGATCAGCCGCCCGGGACCGGCCGGCAGGCCGGTGCTGGCCGCGTATGTCGTGGCGGTCGCGGACACCGTGCTCGATCCGGACGCGGTCGCGGCCCACGTGGCGGCTGTGCTGCCCGCGCATATGGTGCCCGCCACGATCGACGTGCTCGACCGGATGCCGATCACGTCGATCGGCAAGGTGGATCGCGCGGCGCTGCCCGAGCCGGTGGTCCGGTCGGACGACGAAGACGAGTTGCCGGCGATGACCGTGGACGAGCGTGCCATCGCCGCCGCGTTCGCCGATGTGCTCGGCACGTCGCCGATCGGGCCGACCACATCGTTCTTCGCGCTCGGCGGCGATTCCATCCTGTCGATTCAGCTCACGTCCAGGCTGAAAGCCGCCGGTATCGGGGTGACGGCACGGGACATCTTCGAGCACAAGACCGTACGGGGATTGGCGCGCGTCGCCCGCAGTGGAGATCGCGTCGTCCTCGCGGAACTTCCCGGCGGCGGGATCGGCGCTCTGCCCTTCACCCCGGTGGTGGCCTGGTATGTCGACCGGTTGGGCGCACCCGCGGGCTTCGCTCAGTCGATGCTGCTCCGGCTGCCCACCGGGGCACGAGCCGACGACGTCGTCGCGACGGTGCAGACGGTCATCGACCGGCACGACATGCTGCGGGTGAGGTTGACCGGTCACGAGTTGGCGGTGCGCCCCGTCGGCAGCGTCGACGCCGCCGAATCCGTCCTGACCCGGGAATTCCCTCGCGAATCCGCGCCCGGCAGTGCGGGTTTCACCGATATCGTCGACGCCGCTCTGACCGAGGCCGTCTCCCGGCTCGATCCCGCCGCCGGGCGGATCGTGCAGGTCGTGTGCCTGGTGCCGGCGGACCCCGACGGCGCGGACGCGCGTGCGCTGGTCGTCATCCACCACCTCGCCGTGGACGCGGTGTCGTGGCGCATCCTCGTTCCCGAGTTCGCCGCGGCCTGGCACAACGTCACTCTCGGCCGGACGGCGATGCCGCCCGAGCAGGGCACATCGATGAGGCGATGGGCGCACGCGCTGGTGGATGTCGCCCCGCGGCACAGCGACGAGCTCGAGCTGTGGCAGGCGATGAGCGGGGCCCCGGATCCGCGGCTGGGCAGTGCGTCTTTCGATCCGGTTGTCGACATCCAGGCCACGATGCGCCGGCTCACCGCCACCGTCTCGCCGGAGGTGAGCGCGGTGATCGTGAACTCGGTGCCCGCCGCCGTGCGCGGCAGCGTCGAGGACGCTCTGCTGGGAGCGCTGGCGGTGGCGATGACCCACTGGCGCGCCCGGCGCGGGATCACCCACGCCGGTGTGAAAGTGCTGCTCGAAGGGCATGGACGCGCCGAGCAGATCGTCGCCGGATCCGATGTGTCGCACACGGTGGGGTGGTTCACCAACACCTATCCGGTCGCGCTGGATCTGACCTCCGTGCCGCTCTCGGACCTGCCGGCCGTGGTGAAATCGGTCAAGAGCCAGTTGCGGTCGATCCCCGACAAGGGGATGGGATTCGGTTTGCTGCGTTACCTGAACCCCGCCACCGGCGCGGCGCTGGCCGCCCACGCCGAACCGCAGATCAGTTTCAACTATCTCGGCCGGCTCGGCGTCGATCTCACCGCCGCGAGCGACGTGGCGTGGGCGCCCACCGGCGAATCCTATGATCGGTGGTCCGTGCTCGACCCGGCGATGCCCGCCGCCGCCACCGTGACCTTCGATGTGGTCGTGATCGACACGCCCGCGGGCCCGTCCCTGTCGGCGAACATCGGCTACGCGTCACGCCTGCTCGACCACGCCGATATCGCCGAACTGGTCGACGGCTGGGTTGCCGCGGTGACCGGGATCGCCGCCGCCGCAACGGAGAACGACGACTGGGGTCTCACGCCGGCCGACGTGTCCCCGGTCGACCTCGACCAGTCGGACCTCGACCGGTTCACCCTCCGATACGGCCCGCTGACCGACGTGTGGCCGCTGGCGCCGCTGCAGGCCGGACTGCTGTTCCACGCGGAGCTGGCCGCCGGCGATCTCGATGTGTACACCGCCCAATCGGTTCTCACCCTGTCCGGTTCGGTGGACGAGGACCGGATGCGGCGGGCGGCCGCGGCGCTGTTGCGGCGACATCCGAACTTGGGAGCGGCGTTCGCGCGCACGGGTTCCGGGGTTCCGGTACAGATCCTCGCCGATGCCGTGGAACCGGCGTGGCGGCGAATCGATCTCGCGGCCGATGAGACGCCCGAGCACGTGATCGCCGCGGACCGCCGGTGCGGGTTCACCGCCACCGAAGCACCGCTGCTGCGGCTGCTGTACGTCGTGGTCTCCCCGCAGGAGGTCCGCCTGGTGCTGACCGCGCACCACCTGCTGCTCGACGGGTGGTCGATGCCACTGCTGTGGCGGGAGTTGATCGGGTTGTACGCGGCGGACTCGCACGCGGCCGCGCTGCCGGATGCTCCGTCGTTCGGCGATTACCTGCGGTGGTTGCACCACCGTGACTCCGCCGCCGATGTCGCGCGCTGGCAGGACATGCTCGCGACGATTCACGAACCCACCCTGATCGCGAGTTCCGCCGCCGGCGCGACCGTCGAGATCCCGAGCGACCTGACCGTCAGCATCGATCTCACGTCCACGATCGAACTGGTGACCGTCTCCCGCGCGCACGCGGTGACGATGGCGACGGTCGTGCAGTACGCCTGGGCGGTGGTGCTGGGCAAGGTGCTCGGAGTCGACCGGGTGGTCTTCGGCACCACGGTCTCGGGCCGCCCGGCCGAGGTGCCGGGTGTGGAGTCGATGATCGGCCTGTTCATCAACACCGTGCCCGTCGTCGTCCAGTTGCGGAGCGGCGAATCGATCGGCGAGGGGTTGCACAGACTGCAGGCCGACAACACCCGCATGCTCGACCACCACTACCTCGACCTGCCGCGAATCCTGGCCGCCGCACCGATATCCCGGCTCTTCGACACCCTGGTCGTGTTCGAGTCGTACCCGGTGGACAGCAGCGGACTCGGCGAGACCGACATCGACGGAATGCGGGTGACCGCAGCGCAGGGCACCGACGCCGCGCACTATCCGATCACCATCCAGGCCCATCAAACCGACCGGCTGCACATCAGGGTTCGCTTCCAGCCCGCGCACGTCGACGCGGTGACCGCGACCACGGTGGCCACGCTCCTGGAAACCGTCCTGCGCACGATCGCCGCCGCGCCGGCGACGCCGCTGGCGGCGATCGACCTACTGGCTCCCGCCGACCGCAAGGCCCTGGTGCCCGCGAGCGGCGGACCCGCGCTGCCACCGTCGACGCTCGCCGTCCTGCTGGGTGCCGGTATGCCGGCGAATCTCGATGCGCCGGCGCTGATCTGCGAGACAAGCACGCTGTCCTACGCCGAGCTCGATGAACGCTCCACCCGCATCGCGCGGACGTTGATCGGCTGGGGCGTGGGACCGGGCGCGACGGTCGCGCTCACGATGGCGCGCTCGGTCGAGTCGGTGCTCGGCATGTGGGCGGTCGCCAAGACCGGCGCGGCGTTCCTGCCCATCGACCCGCGCAACCCCGCCGACCGGGTCGCGCGGATTCTGGCCGACTCCGGCACCGGCACGGTGATGACCGTGGAGGCATTCCGTCCGCTGGCGCCCGAGACCGCGCGACTGCTCGTGCTCGACGATCCGGCCGACCGGGCAGCGATCGATCGGCAGTCGCCCGACCCGCTGCGGGACAGTGAACTGGTGCGCCCGGCGAACATCCGGGACGCCGCCTACGTTCTCTACACCTCGGGATCGACCGGAATACCCAAGGGCGTCATCGTCACCCACGAGGGACTGGCGAATTTCGCTGCCGCGCAACGCGACCGCTTCGGCGCCGACAGCCGGGCGCGCGTACTGCAGATAGCCGCACCCGGTTTCGACGCGGTCATCCTCGAACTGCTGCTGGCACACACGGTGGGCGGCGCCCTGGTGGTGCCGCCGGCCCAGGTGGTCGGTGGACCCGAACTCGCACAGTTCATTTCGGCGCAGCGGGCAACCCACGCATTCGTGACGCCCAGTGTCCTGGCCACCATGGCCCCGCAGGGCCTGGATTCGCTGGAGGTACTGGTCGTCGGCGGCGAAGCGGTCACCCAGGACACGGTCACGACGTGGGCCCCGGGCAGGCGGTTCTTCAACGGATACGGGCCGACCGAGACGACCGTGCTGGCGGTGACCAGCACCGCGCTGGACCCGCGCGACCCGGTGCAGCTCGGAACACCGCTGCGTGGCGTCGATGCCGTCGTCCTGGACAGCCGGCTGCGCCCGGTGCCGGTCGGAGTGACCGGCGAGTTGTATCTGGCCGGTGTCCAGCTGGCACGCGGATACCTGAACCGGCCGGTGACGACGGCGGCGGCATTCGTCCCCAACCCGTTCGGCCCGGCGGGGGCGCGGATGTACCGCACGGGCGACCTGGTCCGCTGGAGCCCGCAGCACACCCTGCAGTACCTCGGGCGCAGCGACTTCCAGATCAAGGTCCGCGGTCAGCGCATCGAACCCGGTGAGATCGAGACCGCGCTGGTCCGGCATCCGGGGGTCGAGCGGGCCGTGGTCCTGCTCCGGCCCGACGAGCGCGGGATCGACCGTCTCGTGGCGTACCTCGTCGCGGGCGAACACGTCGACCCCGATCAGGTGCGAGCGGCGGCCCGCCGTCAGCTTCCGTCGCACATGGTCCCCGACGTGTGCCTGGTGGTCGAGGCGTTCCCGATGACGCGCACCGGCAAACTCGATCGGCTGGCGCTGCCGCAACCGCAGCTGGTCGCGGACAACCCCTGGGTGGCCCCGCGCACCCCGACGGAGCGTGCCGTGGTCGAGGTGTTCGGCCGCGTGCTGGACCTGGCCACGGTCGGCGCGTGCGACGACTTCTTCGACCTGGGCGGTGACTCGCTCTCCGCGACCCGTGTCACCGCACAGCTCCAGGACAACCTGGGTCTGGAAGTCGGCATCCGTGATCTGTTCGAGGCCTCCACCGCCGCGGAACTGGCCGCGCGCCTCGAAGCCCGCGGCAGTCGCGCCGGCGTGCCACTGCGGCGGCACACCCGTCCCGAGCTCGTGCCGTTGTCACTGGCTCAGCAGCGGATGTGGTTCCTCAACCAACTCGACACCTCCATCGGCGCCTACAACATTCCCCTGGTCCTCCGGCTGACCGGAGAGCTGGATCTCGTTGCGCTGCAACGCGCGTGCACGCTCGTCGTGGGCCGGCACGACATCCTGCGGACGACATTCCCGGCGACCGACGGTGTGGCTCATCAGGTCACGATGCCGGTCGAGGCCATCGACGTACCGCTGCAGGTGGTTTCGATCGACGCCGAGCAGCTGCTCGAACGCGTCACCGCGACCGTGTCGGCCAGCTTCGACGTGACCCGGGAGCCGCCGGTGCGCATGGTCCTGCTGCGCCTGGGTGAGCGTGAACATGTCCTGGTCGCGGCCGTCCACCACATCTGCGCCGACGGGCAATCGATGATCCCGCTGGCACGGGATCTGGCGATCGCCTACGAGGCGAGCCGGCAGGGCGTACCGCCGCCGTGGCCTGCCCTGTCGGTCCAGTACGCGGACTACACGCTGTGGCAGCGTGAGCTGCTCGGCGACGCCGGCGATCCCGAATCGGTCATGGCACAGCAGTTGCGCTTCTGGGAGCAGACGTTGAGCGGGCTGCCCGACCTGCTCGACCTGCCCACCGATCGGCCCCGGCCGGCGGTGGCCAGTCTGCGCGGCGCCTCCGCCGAGTTCGCGATCTCCCCCGCCCTGCACGCCCGGATCTCCGCGATGGCGCGGGAGGCGCACGTCACGGTGTTCATGCTGATGCACGCGGCGTTGACCGTTGTGCTGGCGCGATTGGGGCACACCGACGATGTCGCCGTGGGCATCCCGGTCGCGGGACGTGGTTCACGAGAACTGGACGACCTCGTCGGCATGTTCGTCAACACCCTCGTGCTGCGGACCCGGATTTCACCGCAGCAGGCGTTCGCCGACCTGCTCGAGGCGACGCGAGCGACGGACCTGGCCGCCCTGGCACACGCCGATGTGCCCTTCGAACAGGTCGTGGAGACGCTCAATCCGGTACGGTCCACCGCCCATCTGCCGCTGTACCAGGTCACCCTCGATGTCCGGACCATGCAGACGTCGGCGCTGGATCTGGCCGGGCTGACCGTCGAACCGGCCGGCAGCGATTTCCTCCCGGCACAGGCCGATGTGGCCGTCACCCTCATCGAACATTTCTCCCAGAGATCTGTCCCCCAGGGAATGATGGGACAGCTGACCTACGCCGCCGACCTGTTCACCGCCGACACGATCGACCGCTTCGTAGGGTCCTACATTCGCGTCCTCGAGCAGGTCACCGCCGACCCGGCGCTCGTGGTCGGCGGCATCGACTTCGTCGATGCCGATCAGCGTCGCGAACTACTGCTGGCGGCGGGCAGCGACGGCCTCGAGCTCCCCGCGCCCACCCTGGGCGATCTGTTCTCCGTTCAGGTGCAGGCGCGCCCGGACGCGGTCGCGGTGTCCGACGGACAGTCGCAGCTGACCTACGCGGAGCTCGATCGGCGAGCGGACGCGGTCGCGGTACGGCTGCTGGCGGCCGGCGCGGGACCGGACCGCCTGGTCGCGGTGGCGCTCCCCCGTTCGGTCGAACTCGTCGTCGGGCTGTTGGGCGTGATTCGAGCCGGGGCGGGCTATCTGCCCCTGGACGTGGCCTATCCGGCGGAACGGTTGCGCTTCGTCCTCGCCGACGCCGAGCCGGTGGCTCTGCTGGCCTCCTCGGACACGGTGGCCGCCGTGCCGATGGCGGGGATCGCGGCCCCGACGGTGCTGATCGAGGAATGCGACGTACCTGATCGCGGTCCGCGCCCCGTGGCGCCGAGACCGGACAACATCGCCTATGTCATCTACACCTCCGGGTCGACCGGCCGGCCCAAGGGTGTCGTCGTCACCCATCGAGATGTGCTGTCCCTGTTCGCCGGTGCCGCCGAACGTTTCGACCTCGGTCCGGACGACATCTGGACGTTGTTCCACTCCTACGCTTTCGACTTCGCGGTGTGGGAGATGTGGGGCGCGCTGCTGACCGGCGGCAAGGTGATCGTCGTCGACTACGCCACCTCACGTTCGCCGGAGGCGTTCGTCGACCTGGTCGCCGCGGAAAGAGTCACCGTGCTCAGCCAGACACCGTCGGCCTTCTACGGGTTCGCCGATGCCGAACGCCGGCAACGGGATTCGGGCGCCGGGAACGGACTGTCGTTGCGCTACGTGGTTTTCGGCGGCGAACCGCTCGATCCGGGTCGCCTGGCCGGCTGGTTCCAGGACCACGGTCCGGGAACCCCGCACATGGTGAACATGTACGGGATCACCGAGACGACGGTGCATGTGACGCTCGGCGAGACCACCGCTCCCGACGCGGCCGGCATCGGTCGCCCGCTCCCGGGGCTGCGGGTCCACATCCTCGACGACGATCTGCGCCTCGCACCCATCGGGGCTGTCGGGGAGATCTACATCGCCGGACCCCAACTCTCCCGCGGCTATCTCGCCGCGCCGGGGCTGACCTCGGGCCGCTTCGTGGCCGATCCCTTCGGCCGGCCCGGTTCCCTGCTGTATCGGTCCGGCGACCTGGGCCGGTGGCAGAAGTGCGGGGACACCATGGAATTGGTGCACGCGGGGCGAGCGGACGCGCAGATTCAGTTGCGGGGCTTCCGCATCGAACTGGCCGAGGTCGAGGCCGCGCTGCTGCGTCATCCCGCCGTCACCCAGGCCGCCGCGGCGGTGCACCGGCGCGATGACGACATCGACCAGCTGATCGGCTACGTCGTCTGCGGTCGCGGTACCCGCACCGACCCCCGCGACCTGCTCGACCACGCGGCCGAGTTCCTCACCGGGTACATGTTGCCGTCGACCATCATGGTGGTCGAGGAGTTGCCGTTGACCGTCAACGGCAAGCTCGATCGGCGGGCGCTACCCGCACCCGAATTCCACAGCGCGACAACCGAAACGGTGCTGCCCCGGACGCACACCGAGAAGCTGATCTGCGACGCCTTCGGGCGGGTCCTGGGAATCGATCAGGTCAGCGCGGTCGACGGGTTCTTCGACCTGGGCGGCAATTCGCTGCTCGCCACCAAAGTGCTGGCGCGGCTGCAGGCCCAGGGAATCGGCATCGAACTGCCATGGATGTTCGACGACGCGACGCCGCGTGCGCTCGCCGCACGGCTCGACGGCGCGCAGGGCGGGTCCGGGCTCCAGGTGCTGCTGCCGCTGCGAGCCTCGGGTGACTACCCCGCCCTCTTCACCATCCACCCGGCCGGCGGACTGGCGTGGTTCTACGGCGGGCTGGCAGAGCATCTGGACGGCCACCGCCCGATTCTCGGGTTGCAGGATCCCCACGTCGTCGCCGCTGAACCGGAGGCGCATTCGATCGACCAGCTGGTCGACCGCTACGTGGCCGAGATCCAGCGGGCCCAGCCGTGCGGGCCCTACCATCTGCTCGGATGGTCTCTGGGCGGGTGCCTGGCGCACGCCATCGCGGTGCGTCTGCAACGCGAGGGCGCACAGGTGGGTGTTCTGGCCCTGATGGACTGTGCCGTCGGCCTTCCCGACGAATCCATGGACGCGACCGGCGGCATCGACCAGGGGCCGGGCGAGTCGATGGCGGACCTGCTGGGCGGCTGGCGCGAACTGTTCGATCTGGGCGCGGAGGTCGGCGCCGAAACGCACGAACAGGCGTGGACGGTCATTCGTGAGCGGATCACCGCGACCGGACTGTTCACCGACGACCAGATCGAGCGGGTGATGGAGAGCTTCGAGAACGCGGGAGCGATCGCGCAGAGCTATCGGCCCGGCGTCTTCGACGGCGACATGATCTTCTTCGCCGCGGGCAAGGATCGAGCCGACCACGACGCGCTGGCGCGAACCTGGCGGCCCTTCGTCTCGGGCGCGCTGCACAGCATGGTCATCGATGCCCGCCATCTCGAACTGACCCATCCGCAGTCCCTGGCCGTCATCGGCCCGATACTCGAAAGGCACATGACCGGACAATGACGAACCTCAAGGAATTCCGGCTCATGGACGGCAGGACGATTTCCTGCACGAGCGCCGCCGAAGCGCGCATGCTGTGGGTCGAGATGTCGGACGAAGGCTTCTACCGCGGTGCGGCGGCCACCCTGCGAGACGGTGACGTCGTGCTGGACATCGGCGCGAACATCGGGCTCAGCGCGATCATGTTCGCCGATACCTGCCCCGGCGTCCGCGTCATCGCCGCCGAACCCGCACCGGTGACGTTCGAATGCCTCGCTCGAAACCTCGGCACGCACGTACCCGGCGCGGTCCCCCTGCGGGTGGCCGCGGGCCGCGACAGGGGCCGTGCGCAATTCACCTGGTACCCACGCGCGTCCGCGAACTCCGGCCTGTACGCCGATCAGCGCACCGACGACAAGGCCACCGAGATATTCCTGCGGAACAGCGGCCTCGACGACGACGCGATAGGGGTGCTGACCAACGGCCTGCATGTGGGCGAGGAGATAGAGGTCGAGGTGACGACCGTGTCGGACATCATCGAGGGCCATTGCCCCGACGCCGAGATAGGTGTGCTGAAAGTCGACGTGGAGCGCGCCGAAATGGATGTCCTGGAAGGAATATCCGACACCCACTGGCCCCGCATCCACACGGTGGTGGCCGAGGTACACGATCTGGATGGTCGACTGAACGAGATCTGCGACCTGTTGGGCGCGAAAGGCTTTCGCGTACACGCCCGCCAGGATCGGGTTCTGTCGGGAACGGAGTTGAACGAGGTGTTCGCGACCAGGGATCGTTCCTGATCCGACATCGCGGACGGGAGCCGGCAGCGGCCGAGCCAGGATGGCAATCGCCCCGGATCCCGTTCCGCGAGGGGGATTTTCGCCCTGTCAGGCGATGCGGACCGCGTACGGCATGATCCCGTCCTCGCGGACCGGGGAGACCCGGATGACCTCGCCGGACTGGGGAGCCTCGATCATCCGGCCGCCGCCGAGGTACAGAGCCACGTGCTGGGACCCGCCCGGCCCCCAGAACAGCATGTCGCCGCGTTCGCGATCGTCCACAGGAACCCTTGTGCCCATGGTGTATTGGTAGCCGCTGTAGTGCGGGAGGGAGACCCCGATCCCGGCGAAAGCGTAGATCATCAGGCCGGAGCAGTCGAAGCCGGTCTTCGCGTAGTCGCCGAACGAGTCGGCGGTGCCGCCGTCGCGGATGCCGAGGGTCGCGCCGTCCTCATCGCCACCGCCCCAGGCGTATTCGACGCCGAGCTGGGACATGGCCCGGTCGACCACGACCTCCACCAGGGACGAGCGGCTGCCGCTGGGGCGGGTCGGCTTCTGGCCGTATTTCGGTGCGGGCGGGGAGATGTCGGTCAGGGTGTGCGGGCGGTGGGTCTGGGCGGCCTCGGACGCCAGACCGCTCGACGCGCGATCCGCGGCCACACGGGCGGCGGCGTCGGCGGCCGCGGCGCGCGCGGCCACCTCCTCGGCCCGGCGCTGCTGATCCCAGGCCTCGAAGGCATCGCGCTGCCCCTGTAACCCCGCGACCTGCGAGCGCGCCGCCTCCAGCCGCTGCTGGGCCGAATCCCGCTGGTGCACAAGGTCGTTGCGCATCGAGGTGGAATGGTCGAGCTCGGATTGCGCGGCGGCGACCGCGGACTGCGCCTCGGTCTTCTTCACGTCCGCGTCGGCGGCCGCCCCGTCGGCGACCTGCTGGGCGCGCTTGGCGCCCGACGTCTTGTTGGCCTGATCGACCTGCGCCCGGCGCAGCCCGCCGACCACCTCGCGCTGATTCGTCGACGCGATCGTCAGCACCTGGGCGCGCTCGAGCGCGATCTCGGGGCTGGGCGCGGACAGATAGTTCACCAGCGAGTCCGAACCCGGCCGCATGTACACCTGGGTGACGAACCGATCGAACTCGTCGTGCGCGACCCCGACCCGGTCCCCGGCGTCGGTGAGCTCGCGCTGGCACTGCAGCACCGCGCGCGCGGCGTCATCGGCGGCGTCGCGGGCGATCTGCAGATCGACCAGGGCCTTGTTCACCGCTTCGCGGCGCGCGGCCACGGCGTCGTCGAGCTGTTGCAGCTGCTGTTCGGCCGAGGCGACCTGATTGATGAGCGCACCGACCTCGCCCACCCCGGCGTCCACGGTCGCGCCCGCGTCCGCGATCTCGCTGTCACTGGGATTGGGTGGCGGCGGCGGTACGGCGTGACCGGTCGAGGCCCCCACCATGACCACGGTCAGCGCTACCAGCAACTCGGTAGCGACACGAACCGGACGTTTTCGCCGCGTGTTCGCTTGCCGCATCGCACCTCCCTGGTTCGCTCTGGCCAGGGGAAGGAACGGTCGACTCCGAACACCGGGGTCCCACCCGAAACATCCACGTCACGGGACTCACAAGACCCTTTCGACACTTCTTCCCCACCAGTGTCATCGGGAACCGTACGACACATCCGGGGCGCGACGAGGCCGCCACGCGGGCAGCGCCGAGCCGTAATTCACTCGTTGCCGGTGGTTTGCGGGTTTGCGCGCAGAATTCCAGATCGATGGACGGCCACCCCGCAGAAAACCTGCTACGGGGTCAGCTCGAGGGGAAGAAAGCGAGAATCGGGTCGGCCGGGCCGCGGAACGGTCCCGAACGACGCGCGCGGGTCAGGCGACCGGCGTGCGCGGCCGCTCGTGCTCGACCGGCGGCTGCTGCTCGGGCGCCCGGCGCGCCTTGGCGACCGCCAGCCCGGCGATCACGCTCACCAGCGCGATGACCGCGACCAGCGCGACCAGCGTCCACGACACCGTCTCCGGCTGCTCGAGCCGATCGACGAAGGTCCGCGCCGCCTCTTCGGTGCGCTCGGGCCCGCGGTACTTGGCCTTGTCCTCGGCCCACTCCAGCCGGCCGCGCGTGAACGCGTCGCTCGAGGTGCCCACCCAGTCGTCGCTGAAGACCACCACGGTGCCGCCGGTCTGCTTGCCGACCTCGGTCGCGAGATCACGCAGCGTTGCCTCGATGCCCGGATTACCCTGCACCACCACGATATTGAGATCGATGCCATGTGCGCGCGCGTCGGCGGCGATGGCGGCGAGCCCGTCCTGTTCACGCCCCTTCGGGGCGGCGACGTGATTGTCGGCCAGGTCGAGCTCGATCGCATCCAGGTTGGTGTTGGGCGGTAGTTCCGCCTTCATAGGCGTGAAAACCGAGGCGCGCGAGACGGTCACGAACGGAGAGTACGGCAAGGCGTGTCAGATCACCTCACCACGGCACGCCGTAAGCTGCTGCTGTCCCGTTGGATGAGGTTCGCGCAGCCAACGCGAGCACCTCGAAGCGCTTGTCATGAGAGACTCCCGCACCCTCGCCGGGCTCGGACACCGCCCGCTCGGGGGCCGGTTGCGCTCACAGGACAAGCGTACTGTTAGGGTGAAGCACGGACGAGGCCCAGCGCCTCGACGAGCCATCGGCACAGCCCCGCCGGTGGCCCTCCCATTCACAGACGAGTGGAGCTGACAGTGACGAGTATCGATTCCTTCGGCGCCAAGGGCACCCTCGAGGTCGGAAGCAACTCTTACGAGATCTTCCGCCTCGCGGCCGTACCCGGCACCGAGAAGCTGCCCTACGCCCTCAAGGTCCTGGCAGAGAACCTGCTGCGCACCGAAGACGGCGCGAACATCACCGCCGACCACGTTCGCGCCCTCGCGAACTGGGACCCGAGCGCCGAGCCCGACACCGAGATCCAGTTCACGCCCGCCCGCGTGATCATGCAGGACTTCACCGGTGTCCCCTGCATCGTCGACCTCGCCACCATGCGTGAGGCCGTGACCACCCTCGGCGGCGACCCGAGCAAGGTCAACCCGCTGTCCCCCGCCGACATGGTCATCGACCACTCGGTCATCCTCGACGTCTTCGGCCGCGCCGACGCCCTCGAGCGCAACGTCGACCTCGAGTACGAGCGCAACGGCGAGCGTTACCAGTTCCTGCGTTGGGGCCAGGGCGCCTTCGACGACTTCAAGGTCGTCCCGCCGGGCGTCGGCATCGTGCACCAGGTGAACATCGAATACCTGGCCCCCACGGTCATGGTCCGCAACGGCCAGGCCTATCCCGACACTTGTGTCGGCACCGACTCGCACACCACCATGGTCAACGGCCTGGGCGTGCTGGGCTGGGGCGTCGGCGGCATCGAGGCCGAGGCCGCCATGCTGGGCCAGCCGGTCTCCATGCTGATCCCGCGCGTCGTCGGCTTCAAGCTGACCGGTGAGATCAAGCCCGGCGTGACCGCCACCGACGTGGTGCTCACCGTCACCGACATGCTGCGCAAGCACGGCGTCGTCGGCAAGTTCGTGGAGTTCTACGGCAAGGGTGTGGCCGAGGTTCCCCTGGCCAACCGCGCCACCCTGGGCAACATGAGCCCCGAGTTCGGTTCCACCGCGGCGATCTTCCCGATCGACGGCGAGACCATCAACTACCTGCGCCTCACCGGCCGCAGCGACGAGCAGCTCGCGCTCGTCGAGGCGTACGCCAAGGAACAGGGCCTGTGGCACGACGCCGACAACGAGCCGGCCTACTCGGAGTACCTGGAGCTGGACCTGGGCACCGTGGTGCCGTCCATCGCCGGCCCGAAGCGCCCGCAGGACCGAATCCTGCTGTCGGACAGCAAGAACGCGTTCCGCAAGGACATCACCACCTACACCAACGATCCGGTCCCGCACACCGCGCTGGACGAGGCGATCGAGGAGTCCTTCCCGGCCAGCGATCCGGTCGCCTCCGGCACCGCGTTCGACGACACCCCGGTTCCCAACGCCGCCAACGGCAATGCGGGCCGCCCGTCCAAGCCGGTCAAGGTCTCGGACCCCGAGCGCGGTGACTTCGTGCTCGATCACGGCGCCGTCGTGGTCGCGGGCATCACCTCCTGCACCAACACCTCGAACCCGTCGGTCATGCTGGGCGCGGCCCTGCTGGCCCGCAACGCGGTCGAGAAGGGCCTGTCCTCCAAGCCGTGGGTCAAGACCAACATGGCCCCGGGCTCGCAGGTCGTCGCCGACTACTACGAGAAGGCCGGCCTGTGGCCGTACCTCGAGAAGCTCGGCTTCTACGTGGGCGGCTTCGGCTGCACCACCTGCATCGGCAACACCGGTCCGCTGCCGGAGGAGATCTCCAAGGCGATCAACGACAACGACCTCTCGGTGACCGCGGTGCTCTCGGGCAACCGTAACTTCGAAGGCCGTATCTCCCCGGACGTCAAGATGAACTACCTGGCCTCCCCGCCGCTGGTCATCGCGTACGCCCTGGCCGGCACCATGGACTTCGACTTCGAGACCGACGCCCTGGGTCAGGACACCGATGGCAACGACGTCTTCCTGAAGGACATCTGGCCGTCCCCGCAGGAGATCGACGACACCATCAAGTCGGCGATCAGCCGGGACATGTTCACCAAGTCCTACGCCACCGTCTTCGACGGTGACGAGCGCTGGCAGGGCCTGAACACCCCCGAGGGCGATACCTTCGCGTGGGACGAGAACTCGACCTACGTGCGCAAGGCCCCGTACTTCGACGGCATGTCGATGGACCCGAGCCCCGTCACCGACATCAAGGGCGCCCGCGTCCTCGCGCTGCTCGGCGATTCGGTCACCACCGACCACATCTCCCCCGCCGGTCCGATCAAGCCGGGCACCCCGGCCGCGCAGTACCTGGACTCGCACGGTGTGGAGCGCAAGGACTACAACTCCCTGGGCTCGCGTCGCGGTAACCACGAGGTCATGATTCGCGGCACCTTCGCGAACATCCGCCTGCGCAACCAGCTCCTGGACGATGTCTCGGGCGGTTACACCCGCGACTTCACCCAGGAAGGCGCGCCCCAGGCCTTCATCTACGACGCCTCGCAGAACTACCAGGCCGCGGGCATCCCGCTGGTCGTGCTGGGCGGCAAGGAGTACGGCTCGGGTTCCTCGCGTGACTGGGCCGCCAAGGGCACCAGCCTGCTGGGCGTGAAGGCCGTCATCACCGAGTCGTTCGAGCGCATCCACCGCTCCAACCTCATCGGCATGGGCGTCGTGCCGCTGCAGTTCCCGGCCGGCGAGTCCGCCGCGTCGCTGGGCCTGGACGGCACCGAGGTCTTCGACATCTCGGGCATCACCAAGCTGAACGAGGGTGTGACTCCGAAGACCATGCAGGTGACCGCCACCAAGGCGGATGGTTCGAAGGTCGAGTTCGACGCGGTCGTGCGCATCGATACCCCCGGTGAGGCGGACTACTACCGCAACGGTGGCATCCTGCAGTTCGTGCTGCGCAACATGATTCGCGGCTGATGCACTCCCCGCACATCGTGCGGGGATGAGCCGATGATTCGCGGCTGAAAGACCTGTCCCGCCGCGGCGGGACGGGCTCGACACTCGGCTGAGAAGGGCTGTTTCGCAGCCGAGTTCGGTGGTGGGCACGATTTCGCGCCCGCCACACGATCCCGCTGGGATCGTTTCGCTCGTCGCTAGTGCGGGATCCGCGCTCCGGTTCGCCGGTGCGCGGATCCCGCACACCCCGTTTCGGAGGAGTCCATGCCCAAGGTCAGTGACGACCACCTCGCCGCCCGTCGCGGTCAGATCCTCGACGGAGCGCGCAGCTGCTTCGCCGAGTACGGCTACGAGGGCGCCACCGTGCGTCGCCTGGAGGAAGCGACCGGTCTGTCCCGGGGCGCGATCTTCCACCACTTCCGAGACAAGGACGCCCTCTTCCTCGCCCTGGCCCACGAGGACGCCGCCCGCATGGCCGAGGTCGCGGCCACCCAGGGCCTGGTCCAGGTCATGCGCGACATGCTCGCGCGGCCCGAGGACTTCGACTGGCTGGGAACACGTTTGGAGATCGCGCGCCGGCTGCGCAACGATCCCGAGTTCCGCGCCAATTGGGAAGAGCGCTCGGAAGAGCTCACCGCGGCCACGGTCGCCCGCCTCGAACGCCGCAAGGCCGAAGGCGCGCTACGCGACGACGTGCCCACCACGGTGCTGCTGGGCTACCTGGATCTGATCCTGGACGGCCTCATCGCCCGCATAGCCTCCGGGCACGCCAACGACAATCTCTCCGCCGTGCTCGATCTCGTGGAAGCCTCTGTGCGCCGCAAGAATTGAGCTGCGGGGCCGGGGGGACGCTCACTATGCTCGATCGCGGCCACGGGGTAGTTCAGCGGTAGAACACCGTCACGACACGTCGGAGGGCGCGGGTTCGATCCCCGCCCCCGTGGCCGTCCGGCTCATCGCGGGATTGATCCCCGCCTTCTCGGCCGCTACGCTTCCTCGCGCTCCACGCTGGTGAGCAGCAGCCGGACGAGACGGTCGAGTTCTTCGCGATCGCGGTCCGTCAGTGCCGCGAGCAGGCGCGTTTCGTTCGCCACGTGGTCGGTGACGGCCGCGTCCACGACCGTCAGGCCCTGCTCGGTCAGCCCGACCCGGATCGCGCGCCGATCCTCCGCGTCCGCGATGCGGCGCACCAGGCCCGCCTTCTCCAGGCGGTCCAGCCTGCTCGTCATTCCGGCGCGCGACAGCATCATCGTGTCCGCGAGGACCGAGGGGTTGAGGCGGTACGGCTTCCCCGAACGACGCAGCGCCGCAAGCACATCGAACTCCCCGCGCTGCAGGCCGTGTGCGCCGAAGACAGCGTCTATCCGCTTTCCGGCCACCGCGGCGAGCCGGCCCAGGCGGCCGATGATCGCCATGGCCTCCAGTTCCAGATCGGGCCGCTCGCGCCGCCACTGCGCGGTGATGACATCGACCGCGTCCGCATTCGTCTCACCCATGGACACACTCTATTCGATGCCATATAGTTCGATAGCGAACTATATGGCATCGAATCACTTGGAGAACCGCATGAACACCACCGACCGCCAGGCCGTCATCCGCCAGCCGCACGAGGCCGAAACCCTCGGCACCGACACCGTCACCATGCGCCTGCTCATCGACTCCGAGGCCGCGGGCGGAGCGGTCAGCAGCCTGGAGGTCACCATGGCGCAGGGCGCGGACGGGGCCGCACCGCACTTCCACACCCGCTCCGACGAACTCTTCTTCGTGGCCGAGGGCGAGCTCCAGCTACTTGCCGGTGACCGGATCGTGACGGTGGGCGCCGGCGGATCCGTCATCGTTCCCAAATTGATGCCGCACGCCTTCGGCGCCACCCCGGACAGCTCGGCGCGCATTCTCATCGCGCTGATGCCGGGCGTCGAACGGTTCGAATACTTCCGCGTGCTGGACCGCATCGCCAAGGGTGAATCCGATTTCGCCGAGCTCGCCGCGGCGCAGGAGGAATTCGACAACCACTTCGTGGACGCACCCGCGTGGTGGGCCGAGCGCAATGCCCATCGCCGCTGAGCGATTCGCGCGGCAGTTGCCCGCCGCCCCCGGAAATCGCCGCCGGCCACACCGCCCGGCGATAGCCCCGCAATCGCCCGAACTGTGCGCCGGACCACGCGGAACGGGGAATGCGCACACTCCCGGAGCAGGTTGAAGGTTCCATGGCCTTCTCCGTTCCCATTACCGTCCGCGGCTACGAGCTCGATATCAACGGGCACCTGAATCAGGCGGTGTATCTGCAGTACGCCGAGCACGCGCGCTGGGAACTGCTGCGGGAGGGCGGCGTTCCGGGCGAGAAGATGGTCGCGGCGGGCATCGGCCCGGTCGTCCTGGAGACCACCATCAAGTATCTGCGCGAGTTGCATTTGGGTGACGAAGTCACCGTGAGCTGCGAATTCGAGTGGAGTGGCGGCAAAGTGTTCACCATGCGCCAGTTCATCACGAAACTGGACGGCACCGTATCAGCCCAGGTCGACGTAGTCAGCGGAATCCTCGATTTGCGTGCCCGCAAGCTCATTGCGGACCCGCGCGAACGGCTGCTGGAGATCGCCGACGCGCCCGAGGTGCTCGGACTTCGTTAGCTTCGCGCCGGAGGCGAAAAACATACGGCTGGAGGGGTTTCCGGGTCTGCGGCAGAGTTTGCCAGCGGCCCGTGAAATCTTGCGTTGCGAACCGAACGAGGGCCCTGACGGGCTATGATTCAGGTCACGCTCGGCTCCGCAGCAAATCCCGAGCAGATCGGAGATCAGCATGACCGGCGCCCTCCGCCCGCCCGCGTCAACCATCGTCGCAAGCACCGCGCCGCCGCTATCGGGTTACCTCATCGGCGCCACGGATCGCCACCTCACGGTGCGCGTCACCGACGGCACCTGGACCCTGCGGCGCGCCGACATTCTCGATCTCACCGATTGGGAAGTTGCGGCGGCGCAGGGATTCTGCGAGGGGCGCCCGGTGCTGGTGCGGGTGCGCGCAGGCGCCACAGCGGATTTCACGCAACGCCGCCGCATCGAACTCACCGACCGCCCGCTGACCCTGCCGCAGGATCACACCCCCGCGCGCGGTGACGACGAACTTCAGGCGCTCACCGAGGCGTGGGCCCGGGGCCTCGAGATCGGCACCCGGCCCGGCATCGGCGGCGCCACCATGACCTGTTGCCAGACCCGCTCACACAACGGCAGTGACGACGGCGCGGCCTGCGACAGCCTCGACTGAACAGGGCTCACCCGCATGACCACCCGCACAACGGGTTCGGTGCTAGTGGTCACCGAAGCCGATGATCTGCACGGCGACGCGCTCGCCGCCACGCTGCGAAAGCACCACGCCCTCAGCCCGATTCGGCTCGACATGCGCGACTTCCCGCGCGAGAACGGAACTTTCCGCCTCGCCCGGGACGGTACGTCCCGATCCCTGTCGCACATCATGGGTTTGGACGGAGTCAACTCGGTCTGGTGGCGAAGACCCCAGCCCACCGCGGTGCCGGCCAGCCTGCGCACCGAAGACGACACCTATCGGCAGGCCGAATGCGACGGGTTCCTGCAGGGCATGCTCTGGTCGATCCCGGCGCTGTGGGTCAACGACCCCGGCGCCGACCGCACCGCCAATCGCAAGATCGTGCAGTTGGAGACGGCCTACCGCGCCGGGTTCGCCGTGCCGGAGACCCTGATCACCAATGACGACGACGAAGCGCGCGCCTTCATCGAGTCGCGGCCCGGGCCGGTGGTGTACAAGCGCACCGGCACCGGCCGCGGCGCGTTCACCGAGACCCGCATCGTCACCGCGGGCGACCTGCACCGGCTGCCGACGATCCGCAACTCCCCCACCATCTTCCAGGACTACGTGCAGGCCGAATGCGATCTGCGCATCGTCTGGGTCGACGGCATCGAGTGGGTGGTGCGGATCGACTCGCAAGCCGGTGTGGGGCGGGTGGATTCGCGGCTGGACACCTCGGTGGCCTTCACCGCGGACCGATTGCCCGCCTCGGTCAGCAAATCGCTGAGCACGCTGATGGGCGCGCTCGGACTGGCATTCGGCGTACTGGATCTGCGGGTCGGCCTCGATGGCGAATTCTGGTTCCTCGAGGTGAACCCGCAGGGCCAGTTCGCCTATCTCGAGATCAAGACCGGGCTACCGATCTTCGAGAGCCTGGCGAACCTGCTGGTGTTCGGCGACGGGACCGTCACCGGTAGGTAGACGTGCGATATCGCAAGCGGTCGAACGGATTTCTCCGTTCGGCCGCGTCGATACCCTCGGCTACTTGCTACCGGCTCTGGCACTCGCCTTACCGACGGCTTTGCGGCGGTTCGCCCCGCCGCGGCTGCGGAGTTGCACATGCGACTCCACGAGCACATTGTGAATGAAGCCGTACGACCGCCCGGTCTCCCGGGCTAGCGAGCGGATACTTGCCCCCGCCTCGTACTGCTTCTTGAGCTGGGTTTGCAGGCGGTCTCGCGACTTTCCCGTCACGCGTGTGCCTTTACCCAATACGGCTTTACCCTGTGCGGGCCTGTCACTCATGACTTCCTCCGAGTCGCCGTGGGCGCCTCATTCCAGGTTAGGGGCTCGAGAGGCCGTGATCAATGAAACGCTGTGATCGGTATCACGTAGTGAGCAACGCCCGCGTGTCGAAACGCGTGAAAATCGGGCGAACAGCCCAGATTTCGAGGTGCGCGGCCGCCGCGCCGACAGCAAGATCAGCCGGATACGGGTCGGTCCGTTCACACGAAACCCGCACGCCAGCAAGGGTTTCGACGCACACTGCCCGGCCGTCCGAGGGACGACCGGGCAGGGCGGCAAAAAAATTCTCGTCCGGGATCGGACGAAATGGACTCAGGCGAGCTGGATGAGCTCCAGATACTCCTGTGACCAATGATCTTCGGTGCCGTCGGGCAGCATGATGACGCGCTCGGGGTTCAGGGCCTCGGCCGCGCCCGGGTCGTGCGTCACCAGCACGACCGCGCCGGCGTAGCTGCGCAGCGCGTCCAGGACCTGCTCGCGCGAGATCGGGTCCAGGTTGTTGGTCGGCTCGTCCAGCAGCAGCACGTTCGCGGCCGAGGACACCAGCCCGGCCAGGGCCAGACGGGTCTTCTCACCGCCGGACAGCGTGCCCGCGGGCTGCTCCAGCTGCGGGCCGGAGAACATGAACGCGCCCAGCAGACCGCGCAGATCCTGTTCTCCCGCATCGGGAGCCGCGTGCCGGATGTTCTCCCACACCGTGGCCTGATCGTCGAGGGTGTCGTGCTCCTGCGCGAAATACCCGACCTTCAAACCGAATCCGGGCACCAGCTGCCCCGCGGTCGGGGTCTCGACGCCGGCCAGCATGCGCAGCAGCGTGGTCTTGCCCGCACCGTTGAGCCCGAGCACCACCACGCGGCTGCCCCGGTCGATGGCGAGGTCGACGCCGGTGAAGATCTCCAGCGAGCCGTAGAGCTTGGTGAGGTTCTCGGCCATGAGCGGGGTCTTGCCGCAGGCCGAGGGATTCGGGAACTTGATGCGCGCCACGCGATCCGCCACGCGCACATCGTCGACCTCGGACAGCATGCGCTCGGCCCGCTTGACCATCTGGTGTGCCGCAGCGGCTTTGGTGGCCTTGGCGCCGAGCTTGGCGGCCTGCTGCTTGAGCGCGGAGGCCTTCTTCTCGGCGTTGGCGCGCTCGCGGACGCGGCGCTGTTCGTCGGTCGCGCGGGCGTCGAGGTACTTCTTCCAGCCCATGTTGTAGATGTCGGCCTCGCCGCGCACGGCGTCCAGGAACCACACCTTGTTCACCACATCGCCGAGCAGTTCCACATCGTGGGAGATCACGATGAGCCCGCCGTCGTGGTTCTGCAGGAACCCGCGCAGCCAGGTGATGGAGTCGGCGTCGAGGTGGTTCGTGGGCTCGTCCAGCAGCAGGGTGGTGTCGGACTTGCCGCCGCTGCCGTCCGAGGCCGCGAACAGGATGCGCGCCAACTCGATTCGGCGGCGCTGACCACCGGACAGGGTGCGCAGCGGCTGGGCCAACACGCGATCGGGCAGACCGAGGCTGCTGCAGATGCGGGCCGCCTCGCTCTCGGCGACGTAGCCGCCGAGCGAGGAGAAGCGGTCTTCGAGCTGACCGTACTTGCGGACCGCTTTGTCACGTTCCTTCTCGTCGGCGACCTCGGCCATCAGCGCCTGCTGCTTCTCCATGTCGCGGATGAGCTTGTCGAGGCCGCGCGCGGAGAGCACCCGGTCCTTGCCCAGCACGTCGAGATTGCCTTCCCGCGGGTCCTGCGGCAGGTATCCCAGATCGCCCGAACGGATGACCTTGCCGGCGTAGGGCTCGCCCTCACCGGCCAGAATGCGCAGCGTCGTCGTCTTCCCGGCGCCGTTGCGGCCGACGAGGCCGATCCGGTCGCCGGCCTGCACCCGCAGCGCCGAGCCCGGCGCCGTCAGCAGGGTGCGGACTCCGGCCCGGACCTCCAGGTCGGTCGCGGTGATCACAAGCGTCTCCTAGTTACGTGTGCGTGCTGGTGGATTGCTGCCCGACTGTGCGTCGCCTCGACACACAAGAACCACCGATTTTATCTCAGTCGATGGAGACCCCCAGGTCAGGGGCACCCTCGCCCGCGCCGACCTGCCGAAATACCGCCGTTCGCGCACGTCGGCCGCCCGAGATCGGGTCGGCGGGGGCATTTCGCGCACCGCCACGTGCATCGATCGTCGCGGCGGCGAGTCGCGATGCACGCGCCGCGATCGGGTGCGGATCCCACCGCACGGCGAAGGGTTGGGCCGAGCGGCGGACCCGCCACAGTCCCGGTGTCCCGAAGGTTGCCGCGGGCCCGCTTCCGGCCGCTGTCCCCGGCCGCGATCGCCCTCGGGCTGGCGACCGGCCGTACGTGTCCATAGCACCGTGGGCGGCTGGCCGCGCGGCTCGAATCAACCTCGCGCACAGGGGTTCCGAACGTCGCGAAAACCGAGACAGCCCGCGTGGCGGTCCACATCATCGGTCCATGAGCGAAATCGAAGACACCGTTGTCGTATTCACCGCCAAGAGCCCCGGGAAGATCGTCACCGAGGGCGGATCCCAGGCCTGGAAGCTCAGTCCCGCCCACGTCGAGCGGTGCGAATGGCTCGTGTGCACCCAGAACGCCCACAACGACGAGCCCTACGCCGACGGCAGCGAACCGCACGGCAGCGCCTTCCTGCTCGCCCGGATCACCGGCGTCGGTCCCTCGACCGCGCCCGACGCGATCCCGGGCCGGTGGAAGATCGAGTTCAGCGAGTACGCGCTGGTCAGCGTGCCCGCCGTCTGGCCGGGCAATCACAATCCGGTCCACTACACGAACCTGGCCACGCTGGGTATCCGCGTCGAGGACCTCGAGTTCCACCGGATCGAGGCCGGGTCCGGGGCGAGGGGGTGACGCGCCACGAGATGAGGGTGACGAGGGGCACGCGGCTCGAAGCGGATCGGCGTACCGGGCGTGGTGAGCCGCGACCGGTACGCCTCGGCGGCTAGTGCCGCAACGTCTGGCTCGGCGGGTGCCCGTAGGTGCGGGTGTAGAGCTGGGCGAAGCGACCGGGTTGGGGGAAGCCCCAGCGAGCGGCCACGGCCGCCACCGTCCGCCCGTCGCCGGGGGTGGCCGAGAGCAGGTCCTGGTGGGCCTGTTCGAGCCGGAGCCGGCGCAGGTACTCCATGGGCGTCGCGTTGTACCGCTTGCGGAAGGCGTATTGCAGGGCGCGGGGGCCGATACCGGTGTGGGCGGCGAGATCGCCCACGGTGACCTGGCGGGTGGGATGGGCGTGCAGGTAGTCGACCGCGCGCTGTAGCGCCGTATGGCTGATCGCGGCAGGGTCGGTGCTGCGGTGCTGGTCCATGGTGGGGTTGGGGAAGACCGTGAGGGCGGCCGCGGCCAGGGTGCGGGCCAGGTTCGCGACGACCAGGTCGGTCATGACGGTGGGGTCGGCCAGGGCGATCTCGTGGTGGACCAGTTCGAAGAGTTTGCCCCAGAACCGTTCCCGGGCGCGGTCGACCGGGACCAGCGACTCGAAGCGGAAGGCGGCGGGGTCGACGCCCTGCGCGGCGACCAGGTCGGCCAGGACCGCGTCGGGGATGTGCAGCATGTCGACGTCGTGGTTCTCGCAGTCCGCGCGGATCGGCACGTCCATCGGGTAGACCGAGAACTCCTCGCGCTGCTGCCAGATGTCGTGGCCGTCCCCGCGTAGCCGGATGTTGCCGGCCAGGGTGCGCTGGAAGTAGACGCTGCCCGCGATCGGGGCGAGATGCCCGATATAGCCGACCGTGCTGCGGATTTCGGTGGCCATCACCGATCCGGCCGCGGTGACGGAGTTGCGCACGCTCGCCCCGGGCGCGGCCCGCTGGAATTGGATGATGTTGCCGGTGTACAGCTTCGACACGTACTCGACGGTCTCCTCGGCCTCCCGCGTGTGCAACTGCGCGCGACGGATCTCCACGAACCCCGGATCGGCCATGTCATCCCCTTGCGTCATCCCCGCCCCCGCTGAACCTGTTCCACAGCATGCCCTTTCGAGCGGTTCGGAATCCGAGATTCACCCGCAATCGGGCCGCGGCGACCGCCCGCGGCAGCGGCGGCCGCGGATCTCATCGGCCGCGGGGCCGCGGGTCCGGGTCGGATCCGGCTGCCGGACCAGCTCTTTCGCGACTCGATATACCGAAAACGAAAGCTCGCGCTAACCCCGCGCGGGGCACGACGCGGCGTCTAGGGTGCTGTTCGCGAAACGAATTTGTTCTCCGTTTCGTCTGCGCGGCTCCGTCCTGTGGCAAGCCGGCTTCCGCGCAGGTTCGCTGCACCAGCGGAACGGGCTCGGAGGCCCGGAGATTCACCCCCACCCGGGCCTCCGCTGCCCCGCCGCGACGGTTCACATCCGGATCAGGCGCGATCGTCCGCGAGGTGGTGCGCACCCGCGCCCCGAGTGCGAGGGAGCTGCGCCCATGCCGACGAACCGGACAGGCCCGCACACGAACGCGCGAACCGGACACCGCCGGGGGCCCGCCCATCCGGAGGCCCGGCGTGACCGAACATCATGACGTGCCCCCATCGACGGGCCCGACCCCGTACCTGCCGCTGCTGCTGGACCTGGTCGCCGGCTACCTCGAACACGACCACACCCGCGTCGCCGCGACGGCGACGGACATTCGCGACGCGGGGAGACCCGCGCTGGACGGGACCATGCAGGAGGCGGGCACGCTGATAGCGCATCTGCACACTGTCGCCTTCTGCGCGGGTCAGACGGTCCACATCGCCGACCTCCAGGACGAGCTGGTGCAGCTGGTTTCGCGGGCCGTGCCGCTGCACCACGAGTTCGCGATAGCCCGCGCCCTGGAGGCGATCACCACCGGCGTCGGCGACGGCTGCCCGTTCGGTCCCGGTGACACCGGTGATCTGCTGCTGTTGCACACCGCGGCGGCGTATTGCGCCCTGGCCGGGACAACGATCTTCGGCACGGGCGCCTTCACCCCGAACGGGCTGCGGTTGATGGGGCTGGCCGCGCGGTCGTTACGAGACGAACGGACAGGCCGGTAGACGGTCGAACGGACAGGCCTTCGGCCGAACACCACGTGGACGGCCGAGGGTCACAGTCCCCGCAAGTCCGCCGCCGCGGTGCGCGCTCGATCCAGCAGCACCGGGTCGTGCGCGTTGACCAGCAGCAGATCCGGATCCGCGGCCGCCCAGAGTTCGGCCAGCCGTTCGTGATTCGCGCGAACCCGGGTGCGGTCCCAGGCCATGAAGCGTTCCATGCCGGTCAGCGCCAGGGGTGCCGCGCCGCTGCCGTCGATCTGCCCGCGGTGGTAGAAGGCGTCGCCGGCGTGCAGGATCCAGCGCTCCCCGGCGTCCACGGCGACCGCGGCGTGGCCGCGACTGTGCCCGGGCAGGCCGATCAGCACGAGACCGGGGGCGATGTCGGACAGTTCCAGCGCACGGGTGAACCCGCGCCACGAATCCCCGTCCCCCGGTTCGTGTTCCACCAGTATCGGACCGTGCGCCGACCCCGCGGGCAGGTACCGGCCGCGTTCTACGAAGGTCCGCGGCCGGCGGGCGGCATCCGCTTCGGTCGCGGTGAGATGCACCCGCGCCCAGGGAAAATCGGCCAGCCCGCCGATATGGTCGGCATCGAAATGGGTGAGCACGATGTCGCGCACGTCGCGCGGCTCGAATCCGAGCTCGCGCACCCGGGTGATCGCGGCCTCGGCCGGATCGAAGACGGGCCGCACATAGAACCGGCCCGGTCCGAAGCGCGGGCCCGGCGTGCGGCTGTCCCGCAGGCCCAGACCCGAATCCACCAGCGCCAGCCCGCGCGCGGTTTCGAGCAGCAGCACGTGGCAGACCAGACCGCCGGGCGTGCCGATCGGGTGCATGGTGCCGCAATTGAGGTGATGCACTCGCACGAGCGTCACACCGCCAGATCCGCGGGCGGGGTCCGGACCAGGCGCTGATCCGGTTCGCTCGACATCGCCAGCAGACCGCGCACCGCGCGCACCACCAGCGGCCAGGTGCGGGGATCACGCAGGTTCAGCCCGCCGACCAACTGCTTGAGCATGGTGAGCGTGTCGAAATAGATGCGTTCGATGATCAGGTTCTCGGCGTCGTCGAACACGAAGTAGGCGCTCATCCGCGTGCGATGGCGCGCACCGGTCGCGGGGATCCTGCCCAGGGGTCCGGAATGCGTTCCGAGCAGCCAGAATTCGACGATCACGGCGTCGGCGCTGTGCCGCAGCGCGATGATCTCGTGGTCCTGATCGGGGAAGGCCACGCGGGTATCACGGTAGTAACCGCGCACCTGGGCGTCACCGTCGTGCACGGTGAGGGTCGGGATGATCTCGTAGTGCGGGTGCGGGAAGGTGGCCAGCACGTCGTCCCAGGCCTGGCGGACCTCGTCGTGGAAGTGGTCGAGCACCAGTCGTTCGCGTGCCCGCAGGACCTCGGCGGACGGTATGGCGAAACGATCGGCCATGGCGATCTCCTGAACGTTCGATCGGGGACGACCCGCGAATCCATTAATTCCACGTCGTGGGTATATTCGGTAGACTAAACCCACAACGTGGAATTAAGCAAGGGTGGTGCAGGATGGGTGCCATGACCGAACCGGTTGCCCCGACGTCGCGACCCGCAGGCGCACCGCGCCGCGGGCGGCCGCCCAAGGCGCAGGCCCAGCTCTCGCGCGGGGCGATCCAGGCGGCGGCGCTCACGGTCATCGACGCCGACGGCATCGCCGGGGTCGGCATGCGGTCGGTGAGCCGGGTCCTGGGGGTGGATGCCAAAAGCCTCTACCACCATGTGGAAAGCAAGGACGATCTGCTCGACGCGGTCGCCGAACACCTGCTGGCGCAGCTGCGGATCCCCCGGCCGACCGATTCGATCGAGCACGACCTGCGCGCGATGGCGCACGAGTTCCGGCGCGTCACCCTCGCTCATCCCGAGGCCGCGACGCTCGTGCTCACCAGGCAGCTGTCCTCGCTGACCGGGCTCGCGCCGATCGAGAGCATCCTGGCCGTGCTGCGGCGCACCGGACGGGAGCCCCGTGCGGCGGTGCACCTGCTGCGCACCGTGATGGCCACCCTCGTCGGGACGCTGCTGCGCGAGGTGTCGGCGGGTCCCACGTTCGGCACCACCGATCCGGACGGCATCGCCGAACGTGAACGCACACTGCGGAATTCGGGCCTGCCCGAGGTCGCGGCCGCGGCCGGGCAGCTGGCGCGGTTCGATCGCGAGCGCGAATTCGAGTACACCCTGGAACTGATCGTGGATATCGCGCTGTCCCGCCCGGTTCGGGCTCGATCGGCCGGAACCGAGTAACACCTCACCGACCAGCCGGGCCCGACCGACCAGCGGGGTCACGAGCCTCACCGAACAGCCGGATTCGACCGAACAGCTGGATCCGGCCGACCGGCCGGGTCACGAGCCCCACCGAAGAGCCGGGCCCGATCGACCGGCCGGGTGCCGGATGAATTCCGGGGGTAGCGCCCGGTCGAAATCCAGGACAGCGCCCGGCCGCACAACCTCGCCCCGCCCGCGAAATCCACCCGGCGTGACCGGTGTCACAAACCCGGTACCCGCTCCCGGTCGGGGCATGTCTCGGGCGAACACCCGGCGACCGCCGTGGTTTGAGAAACCGTGAGCCCGGGTAACGGTTCTTACCGTGCGAAAGCTTCGGCGTTCTCTGCGCCGCGGCGGTACCGAGGAAGGTCCGTGGTGCGGGCTGGGAAGGCAGGCACGATGAGGAGCACAACCGCGGCGAACCCGCTGCGAAGATCGGTCGCCGCGTCCGCGATGGGCAACGCGACCGAATGGTTCGACTACGGCGTATACGCCGCCACCGCAACCTATTTGACCGCCGCCTTCTTCCCCGGCGAACTCGGGACGCTCGGCACGATGCTGGGCTTCGCCATATCGTTCCTGCTGCGCCCGCTCGGCGGCATGGTGTGGGGCCCGCTCGGCGACCGGGTGGGCCGCAAGGTCGTGCTGGCCACCACCATCCTGCTGATGGCCGCGGCCACGGGCGCGATCGGCCTGCTGCCGACCCACGACACGGTGGGCTGGTGGGCGCCGCTGCTGCTCATCGCGCTGCGCGTGGTGCAGGGGTTCTCGACCGGTGGTGAATACGGCGGCGCGGCAACCTATCTCGCCGAGTGCGCGACCGACCGCAAACGCGGATTCCTGGGCAGCTTCCTGGAGTTCGGCACCATGGCGGGCTTCGTCGGCGGCTCGGCGGTGGTGCTGGCCTGCCAGCTCGTGCTGGGCTCGGAGACCATGTACGACTGGGGCTGGCGGATTCCGTTCCTGATCGCCTTGCCGCTGGGCCTGATCGGCTGGTACCTGCGTGCGAAGCTCGACGAGTCGCCGGTGTTCGTCGAGGTCGCCGAGCAGGACACGCCGCCGGCCGGGCTGCGCGAGGTGCTGACCACGTACCGGCGCGAGACGCTGACCCTGATCGGGCTGGTGATCGCGCTCAACGTGGTGAACTACACGCTGCTCACGTATCAGCCGACGTACCTGCAGAAGACGATCGGGCTGGGCGAGTCGACGACCACCGCGATGATGCTCATCGGCCAGCTGGTCATGATGGTGTCGCTGCCGTTCTTCGGGCGGTTGTCCGATCGGGTGGGGCGGCGGCCGATGTGGCGGTTCTCGCTGATCGGACTCACGGTGCTGGCGGTGCCGATGTACGCGCTGATGGCGCTGGGCCCGGTCTGGGCGGTGGTGGGGTTCGTGGTGATCGGGCTGCTGTACGTGCCGCAGCTGGCGACCATCAGTTCGACCTTCCCGGCCATCTTCCCCACCCATGTGCGTTATGCCGGTTTCGCTTTCGGCTACAACGTGTCCACGGCGGCGTTCGGCGGTACCGCGCCGCTGGTCAACGAGGCGGTGATCGAGAACACCGGCTGGAATCTGTTCCCGGCGGTGTACATGGTCGGCGCGTCCCTGATCGGCCTGGTCGCGTGCGCTTTCCTGCGCGAGACCGCGGGATGTTCGTTGCGCGGCACCGAGATTCCCGAAGCCGAACCGCACGAATCGGACTCGACGCGGGTGGCGGCGGCAGCGGCCGGATGAACTGCCGCCCAATCTGATCGGACCGCCGCGAAACCCGCTCGGGGGTAAGTACCCTCGATGCGATGGGACAACGTGCAGTGTTCATCCTGGCATGCATCGTTCTGGCGGTTTCGGGCGCGCTCACCACGCCCGGGAGCGCCGTCGCCGATCCGGGGCCGCCCCCGGTCGGCGGCAATTTCCTGTGGGGCGTATCGAGTTCCGGCTTCCAGAGCGAGGGCTCGGCGCCCGACAGCAACTGGCGGCGCTACGCCGCCTCCGGGCAGGCCCAGGACTATCGCAATTCCGTGGACTTCCTGAACCGCTACGGCGAGGACATTCAGCACGCCGCCGACATGGGCGTCGGGGTCTTCCGGATCAGCGTGGAATGGGCTCGGGTGCAGCAGAATCCGGGACAGTGGGATTTCTCGTTCTACGACGGCCTGATCTCGCGGGTCCGCGCGGCGGGTTTGCGGCCCATGATCACCCTCGATCACTGGGTGTTCCCGGGCTGGGCGGTCGATCGCGGCGGCTGGCGCAATCCCGGCATGGTCGAGGACTGGCTGGGCAACGCGCGCGCGGTGGTAGACCGGTACGCGGGCGATGATCCGCTGTGGGTGACCTTCAACGAGCCGCTGGCCTACGTGTCGCAGGAACAGCGGATCGGCGGCATCGGCGCGATCGACGTCACCGCGATGATCGATCGCATGGTCGCCGCGCACCGCGCGATATACGACCACATCCACGCACGTCAGCCCGGTGCGCTGGTGACCAGCAACATCGGCTACTCCGCCATGACCGCCGCCCAGGACGACGCGTTGTTCGTGGACCGCGTCGCCGACAAACTCGACTACGTCGGCATCGACTACTACTACGGTGGCTCCCTGTCCGATCCGCCGAATGTGGCCGCCCTGCTGACCAATCAGCCCACCAGCCTGATCATCGAGCCCGAGGGCATCTACTACGTCCTGCGCCGCTACTCCCAGAAGTTCCCCGGCCGCCCCCTCTACATCGTGGAGAACGGGATCCCCAGCGACAACGGCTCCCCCACGACCGACGGCATGACCCGCGCCGACCACCTGCGCGACACCGTCTATTGGGTCCAGCGCGCGAAGGCCGACGGCATGAACGTGATCGGCTACAACTACTGGAGCATCACCGACAACTACGAATGGGGCAGCTACTCCCCCCGTTTCGGCCTCTACACGGTCGACGTGACCTCCGACCCGTCCCTGACCCGCCGCCCCACCGAGGCGGTCTGGGCCTACCGCGACATCACCACGACCGGCGGCGTCCCCCCGAACTATGCCCCGGTCCGCGCCCCCGCCCTCTGCTCCCTGGTAGACCTCCCCACGAGCTGCTTCGCCCCCGCGCGCTGAGAAGGGTTCCCGGGCACAGGCTTTACGCGACTGCCCGGGAAAGGCTCCTGTCAATTCGCTCCCCGTGCCGGCGGTGCTCGGTGCGCTGTGCCGGGTGGCCGGTGCGCGGGCCTACCCGGTGAGCATGTGCCGCCGATACCAGCGTCGGCCGTGCCAGCGGTGGTAGTGCCAGGCGAACGCGGGGAGCGCGCCGCGGCGGTGCAGCCAGAACCGGTCCGGCGAATCCTGGAGCGGCGCGGTCGAACCCGGGGTGATGTCGCCCAGCGCCATGCCCGCGCCCGCCCCCGGCTCCCGCGCGGCGACGATCGCGCCGGTGGCATCGGTGATCACGGCCAGCCCCTCGAAACGACCGTGGTAATCGCCGGGCATCCAGGGCAGCCCGCAGTCGAGGGGTCCGGTGTGCGCCGCGTGGATGACCGGCGCGCCGATGAAGCGGGCGAAGGTCGTCGCGGCGCGATGCGCGGTCGCGGCGTTGGCCCGTTCCATGCGCTCGAACAGCGCGGCGGGCGGCCAGTCGGGCATGGACCACCAGCCCGATCCGCTCATCAGGAAGTCGATGTTGCCGCGCAACCGCCGGACGGTGCCGGTGCGCATGAGTTCCCAGCACACCGCGGCGCCGACCCGGTAGTTCCCGGCCTCGATGATGCCCGGATCGCTCCCGCCGATGTAGAAGGCGTTCTCCCACAGCGTCGGCAGGTCCTTGTCGTGCCTGCCCAGCACCCCGTCGGGGCCGGCCAGCAGGTAGGCGTTGCGGACCTGGCCGTCGTCGTCGCGGCACAGGAACGACCCGCCCACCAGCGCGCCGAACCGGCTCGCGATCGACTGCAGCAGCGTGGTGGCCGGCCCGTTCGGCGGCAGGACCGCATCGATCAGCCGTTCGCTGAATCCGATACCGGTGGAGAAGAACTCGGGCAGGGCGATGATCTCGGCCCCGGCCACGCCGGCCGCTGTCGCGAGCCGTTCGCACGCCTGGAGATTGGCGTCGATGTCCGCGAGCACCGGCTCGAGCTGAATCGCCGCCACCCGGACCATGGAAAAACGGTACTCCGGATCTGCGACCGGCACGGGCGGATCGGCGTTCAGGCCACCGTCGTCACCTCCCGCCCGGCGATATCGGCCGAGTGCCGCGCGAAACTGCGCCACACCAGCGCCGCGGTGGCGGCGAAGCCCAGGCACAGCCCCGCCCAGACGCCCGGCGCGCCCCACCCCAGAACCGGGCCGAACACCACCATCGCGGGCACGCCCAGCGCGAAGTAGCCGACGAGGGTGTCGCGCAGGCCCGCCGCGGTCCGGCCGATGCCGCGCAGCAGCCCGATGCACAGGTTCTGCGAACCCTTGCAGTACTGCTGCACGATGGCGAACCACAGGAGGGCCGAAGCCGCGGCCACCACGTCGGCGTTGTCGCGGTCCGCGCCGAAGAACGGAGCCAGCACCGCGTCCGGGAACAGCAGGTACACCCCGCCGATCACCGTCATGAACGCGAAGCCCAGCACGAAGGTGCGCCGCGCGATGCCGCGCACCAGCGACCACTCGCCACGGCCCACCGTGCGGCTGACCAGAATCGAAGAGCCCTGGGACAGACCGATGTTCACCTGGTAGACGATGTAGGCCAGCTGATTGACGATGGTGCTCGCGGCCAGCGCGACCGGCCCGAACGCACCGATGAGCAGGGTGGCGATCGAGGTGATCGCCGCTTCGGCGCCGTAGGTCAGGGCGATCGGCGTGCCCAGGCGGACGATGCGGCGCACCGTCGCGGGTTCGGCCCGCCACGCCCGCACCGACAGCAGCTCCCCGAGCACCGGATCGCGGCGCACCGTCACCAGGTAGGTCGCGCACGTCCAGCACAGCACCAGGGTGGTGGCCAGCCCGATTCCGGCCGGGCCGAGCTTCGGCAGTCCGAACCAGCCGAAGATGAACAGCGCGTTCAGCAGTGCGTTGACCCCGATCGAGATCAGGGTGACCCGCAGCAGCGATCCGGCCCGGCGCAGGCCGACCGCGAACTGGCGCAACACGTTCAGCCAGAGCATGGGCACCAGTCCCGGGGCCAGGGTCCACAGGATCGGCCGCGCCAGGCGCAGCACCTCGGGATCCTGGCCGAGCCTGCCCAGCGCGGACGCGAGCCCGATCAGCGCCAGCGCGCCCGCGCCGGCGGTGCCGGTGGCGACCGCGAGCGCGGCCCGCACGTAGCCGCGGATTTCCGCCCGCGCCTGTTCGTCCAATGCCGCTGTGCCGGTGCGCTTCTCCCCGCTGCCCGCGGCCGCGGCGATCATGTTGCCGACCCCGGTCACCATGCCCACGCACATGGTGCGCAGCTGGTTGTACAGCAGCAGCGCCAGCCCGCCGGCCGCGACCGCGGTCACGCCCAGCAGGCCCATCATCGCCAGATCGACCGTGGTCAAGGCGACCTGGGCCACCTGCAGTCCGGCGATGGGCGCGGCCATCGCGACGATCGCGCGATACTCGCGTGTGTTCATGCGCCCACGCCGCTCCCGGCCGCCCCGGCCAGTCGAACCGATTCGTCGTAGGCCCGGCACCAGCGCGTGATGCGTTGTCCCAGCGCCTCGTCCAGCAGCCCGCGCGCGGCCAGCCACTGATCGTCGTACACGGTGTCGAGGTACTTCTCCCCCGCGTCACAGACCAGCACGACCGCGGTGCTGCCGGGTGCGAGATGCACCAGCTGGCGCAGCGCGACGTGCACCGCCGCGCCGCCGGTGCCGCCGATCAGAATGCCGGTGCGCCGGGCCACCACCCGCGCGGTCGCGAAGGCCGCCGCGTCACCGACCCGGTAGCTCTCGTCGATGAGTTCGCGACGCACGTTGTCGCCGATCGGGAAGCCGCCCGGACTGCCCGCACCGCTCTGCCAGTAGGTCCCGGCCGGTCCGCCGAAGATGGTCGACCCCGCCGGTTCGACCCCGATGGCGTGCACGCGCGAGCCGAGCCGGCGCAGCTCTTCGACTGTGCCGCAGAGGGATCCGCCGGTGCCGACCGCGCCGATCAGCTGGTCGACATCGGTGTCGAGATCGGCGAGCAGTTCCCCCGCCAGTGCCCGATAGCCCGCGTTGTTGCTCGGATTGTTGTGCTGATCGGGCCGGTACGCCCCGGTTCGCTCGGCGATCTCGCCCGCGACCCGGCGGCGTTCGACCGTCCCGGGCCCGTCGCCGTCGCATTCCACGTGCACCAGCTGCGCGCCCATGGCCCGCATGGCCCGCAGCTTGTCCCGCGCCGCATGCGAGTCCACGACCGCGGTGAAGGTGTAGCCGCGTTCGAGCGCGATCAGCGCCAGGCCCGCGCCGGTGTTGCCCGAGGTGGGTTCCACGATGTGCCCGCCGGGCGCGAGCCGGCCGTCGAGCTCGGCCTGCAGCACCATCTCCCGGGCCATGCGGACCTTCGCCGACCCGGTCGGATTGAACTGCTCGAGTTTGAGCAGCAGCCTGCTGCCCGCACCGGTGCGCACGAGTTCGAGCATCGGGGTGGAGCCGATCAGTTCCGAGGCGTGGGTGACCACGTTCTCCCGATGCCAGGGCAGGTGGGTGGCGGTCATCGATCCAGCCTCCAGCGCGGCCGGCCGTCCCGGTGGCTGAGCACGATTTTCGGCGGTAGCGGTAATTGGTGGAATTCGCTTTCGTTCTTGTCCATCTGATAGCCGGCGGTATTGGGGTACAGCAGCAGGTCACCGTGCGCGGGCCGCTGACTCATCCGCACCTTGCGCCAGGTGAGCACGTCGTACTCCATGCAGCTCGACCCGCCCACGCACGAGTACACCGGCCGGGGTTCGCGGTCGGCGGTGGCGGGCACCAGGATCGGATCGGGCAGGAACTCGCTGCCCTTCCACTGTTCGGACAGGCTCATGCTCAGGCCCTGCACGGTGGTGATGCCGTGCGCGTCGTGCTGTTTGAAGCCCAGGACCGGGAACACCGTGAATCCGGCGTCGATGAGCAGGGCCCGGCCCGGTTCGAGGAACACCTCGAGCTCGTGGCGCCGCAGGTGCGCGGCGAGGGTGCGGCCGTCGAACTCCGCGGCCAGGATGGCCGCGAGCATGTCCGGCCCGGCCGGCCCCTGGGCGTAGGGGTAGAACTTCTCGAAATGCTTTCCGGCGTGGAACCATTCGCCGGTGCGCCGGTCCTCGAACTCGGTCCAGTCGGCGTCGGACACGTAGCGGCACGCGAAGCCGCCGCCGATGGACAGCGCGGTGATCGGCAGGCCCGCGCGCCGGGCGGCCACGCTCATCCGGATCGATTCGTAGGCCAGTTCGGCGCGCGGGGCCGCCTCGTAACCGTCGAGGTGGAAGGAGAAACCGATCATCCGCAGCTGCGGCAGCCCGAGGCAGCGTTCGAGCGCGGACCGTAATTCGCTGTCCGACAGCCCGAATCGACTGTGCGGTGCGCCCGGGGGCAGGCGGCGCAGCAGGACGCGAACCGGCGCGGTGGCGACGGCGGCGAGCCGTTCCAGCTCGTCGAGCGCGTCCACCGCGATGACGCTCCCGTGCCGGACGGCCAGGCGCAGCAGCTCATCGCTCTTGGCGGCGCCGGTCACGCCGATGTCGCACCCGCGAACGCCCGCGGCCAGCGCGTGCACCAACTCCGGAACGCTGGCCACGTCCACGCCCGCGTCCAGCGCGGCGACCTCGGGCAGCCAGCAGCCGGCCTTGTTGGCCTTCTTGCCGAAGTACACCTGCCCGCGAACCTCGTGATCGGCCAGCACCCGCTGGAACGCGCGCAGGTTGTCCGCGAATTGTTCGGGGTACAGCAGGTGGAACGGCCCGCCGACCGCGTGCCGGATGTCGTGCAGCAGCCACGGATCGGCACGGGCCGCGAGCTGCCAGTCGCGCTCGAGCGCGGGCAGGGCGGGCAAACCGGCCAGGGCCTCGGAGGTGTTCACGTCCACAGTTCCACCCGCTGTCCGCGTCCGGCCGCCACCGCGCGGGTGGCCAGGGCGTGGGCGACCGGGATATCGGTGATGATCATTCCGGAGGAGAACACGAACACCCGCTCGGTGTCCGCGCGCCGCCCCGGGATCCGCCCGGCCACCACCTCCGGCAGTTCGGCGTCGACGCCGGCGAAACCACCGTGTCCGGCCAAACGCGCACCGGTGACGCCCAATTGGCCCGAACTGGTGGCGATCACATAGTCGGCCTGCCCGAGCGCACCGCTCTCGATTCCCTTGGACGCCACCGAGATCAGCAGCCCGCCGGGCGGCAGCCCATCGGTGCGCACCCGGGGATGGGCGGCGCGACCCGAGGCGACCACGACGATGTCGGACTCGGCCACGGCCGCGGGCACGTCGCCGACCAGTTCGATCTCGCGATCGGGGAACCAGCGCCGCATGACCCGCAGGCTCTCGGCGATGCCGTCCGGATGGGTTCCGAACAGTCGCAGGCGTTCCAGTCCGGGCAGCGCGGTCAGCAGATACGGCAGGGTGTTTCGGCCCTGGATCCCGGTGCCGATCATGAGCGCGCTCGTCGCGCCTGGGCGGGCGCAGAGTTTCGCGATGATCGCGGTGGTCGCCGGGGTGCGGGTGGCGCCGATGCGCTGGCAGTCCATCAGCGCGAAGGGCCTGCCGGTGGTGTCGTCGTACAGGCTGATGGTGGTGTAGTACTTCTCGGCGCTCTCGCTGCCCTGCCGATAGGACGTCTTGAACCCGACCTGGTCCAGCCAGCCGTCGTAGCCCAGCATCGAGTACGCGACCGCGTCCCGCTCCGCCGCCGGGACCGGCATCATGAGTTTGACCGGACAGGCCGAGACGCCGTGTGCGAAGGCCCGGTACCCCTCTTCGACGAGTGCGATCGCCTCGGCCGGGGTCAGCTCGACATCCGCGAGATCGGTGCGGGTCAGAATGTGCATTGCCGTGGTCAAGAAAACTCCGTTTTCACTACCGATTGCCGTGGGGCACAGCGCACGCAAACACTCGGCCACCGAACGACGTTGTCGCGGTGCGGATTACGGCGTGCGCCGCAATGACTTCGGTAGCTTAACCATAATGGCAACCGTTTTCATTAATGTCCGAGGTGGTCTCGCTCACAATCGCACCCCCGACCGCGCAAGATCGACCGGAGTGAAACGGCTCTCCGAATCGCTACGTTTTCGCTCGCACATCCCCGGGTAGGCCAGTAGCAGAACAACGTGCAGATCGGACGACAACACTGCCTATCGGATGCCAGGGGCGATGTGAGATGACGGGGCAATTCAGAACACGGGACATGGGAAATAGCAGGTCACGGCGCGGAACGGCCGGTGCGCACCTCAGGGTCGCACCCGAGCCGCCGCAGCCCGCGCCGCCGCCCACGCCGAACTACACCGAGGTCGCGGTGCGCACCCCGGCGGTGGCCGGGCAACTCGGCACGCTGCGCGCGCTGGCCGAGACCGTATGCCTGATAGCCGACTTCGGCATAGACACCGCGGTTGACCTGCGCATAGCGGTGGACGAAGTGGCTTCGGCGCTGGTCCGGGCGGCGGTGCCGGGCACCGAGATCGACTGCCGGTTCCACTGCGACGACTACAGCATGGGCGTCCACATACACGGGGTCATCGACGCGCTCTCCGGATTCGAGACCGACGGGGTGGGCTGGCACATGCTGCGCTCGCTCACCGACGGCGTGCACGTCACCACCGAACCGTTCGACCGCGCGCTGTCCGGGTTCCCGATCGCGGTCCGCTTCTCCCGCACACGCGGACAATTAGCCGACCAGGCGCCGGGGCCGTGGACCACCCGGGGCGAAGCCGGCCGGAGCTGAACTTCCACCCTCCGGAACGACGCGTAGCATATGCGTTTAGTTTCCCCTCCCGGAGACCGCGCGCGGCGTGGCGCCAGGCGGCAGCGTTCTCCGGGCAACCGACGATCGGGGCCGCTTGCCGATGACCACAGCCGCGACTACGAATCCCTTCGTGCACCCGGCGCTCTTCTACCGTGACAGCGATGAATACCTTTCGGGCACATTGCGTTTCATCAGGGAGGGCCTGACCCTCGGCGAACCTGTCGCGGTGTCGGTGCCCACGGCCAAATTGGCGCTGCTGCGCACGGCGCTGGGCGAGGACGCCGATCGGGTTCGACTACTCGACATGACGATCGAGGGCCGCAATCCCGGGCGCATCATCCCCGGGGTGCTGCGGGCCTTCACCGACGCGCACCCGGCCGACCGCGTGCGCATCATCGGCGAACCGGTCTGGGCCGAACGCTCCGAGGCCGAATACCCGGCCTGTGCGTTGCACGAGGCCCTGGTCAACTCCGCCTTCGCCGGACGTGCGGCCACCATTCTGTGCCCGTACGACCTGAGCACGCTGCCCGCGCACATGGTCGCCGACGCGTACGCGACCCACCCCACACTGATCGACGGCGCGGGCGAGAGTGTCAGTACCGCATATGATCCCGACCACATCGTGGCGATCTACAATCAGCCGCTGGCCGATCCGCCCGCGACCGCGACCACCTACGCGTTCGACGCCACGACCCTGTCCGAGGTCCGGCACGCGGCGGTGGAGTACGCCACACAGGCGGGCATGAGCGCCGACAATCTGCTGGACGCCGAACTGGTCATCGGCGAGACCACCACCAATTCGGTGGTGCACGGCGGCGGCAAGGGCACCCTCGCGCTCTGGTCGCAGGGCCCGCACCTGTGCTGCCAGGTGCGCGACGCGGGCCATATCGCCGACCCCTTGGCCGGTCGGCTGCCCGCACCGGCCCACCGCCCCGGCGGACGCGGCCTGCTGATCGTCAATCAGGTCGCGGACCTGGTACGACGACACACCGGACCGGGCGGCACCACGCTGTACATCCGGCTCCCGCTGGGCCGGTAGCAGCCGGCCACGATGCACGAAAAGGATTGGGCGCGGGGCATGTTCCCCCGTCGCCCGCAGGGCGCGACGGTGACCGCCGGGTTCGGTTCCAGTAACCGGAACGAGTCGAATACCGCAACTTTTGCCGCCGCCATCATCACTCGAATAGGGTGGCGGTGAGCGCGCGCAGTGGACTCCTGCCGACGCCATGTATCCGGAGGTAGCTAACGGTGTCGATGGACGGAATCGGACGTATTGGGCAACATCCCGGCCGGTGTGCCGGGCTCTTCATGTGTGCCGCCGGAACCGACGGGCGGGCCGTGCGATGAGGGAACTGATCGTCCGGATGCACGCGGTCGAGTCCGCGATGGTGCTGTCCGCCTCGGGCGAGGTGGACATGGTCTCCGCGCCCAAGCTCTCGGCCGCGGTGGCCGAGGCCGTGGCCGGTGAATCCCCCGTACTCGTCATGGACCTGACCGAGGTCGGATTCTTCGGCTCGGCTGGTTTGAGCGTGCTGGTGGAGGCCCTCGAGGTCACCGCGGGCCGGCAGTTCCGCGTGGTGGCCTCGGCCCCCGTGCGCCGGCCGGTGGAACTCACCGGACTCGGCGACCTGCTCGCGGTCTACGGCACGCTGGAAGAAGCGCTCGCCGCGGACGCCTGACGGCGCCCGCTCGAACAATCCCTGAACCCGCCGCCTTCGGGCGGCGGGTTCAGCGCGTGCTGTTGCGGCGCGCGTCCCGTAGTCGCCGGAACTCCACCACGGTCGGGTAGCCCCCGGCCGGAATCGCGTACACGCCCTGGTCGGTGACCAGGGAATCGGTCAGCGAGCGCACGATGTGCCAGCTGAGCCCGTGCTCGTCCAGCGCGTCCTCGGACCCGGCGACGCCGGCGACCCGCACGGCCAGTTCCTGCTCGTCATAGGTCAGCTCGCAGTCGAGCATCGACCCGGGCACCGCGGCCAGCATCAGCAGGGTCGCCACCTCGTCCAGCGCCAGCCGGATGTCGTTCACCTCACCCAGGCCGAAATCGGCCACCAGCGTGACGGTTTCGGCGAGCGCCCGCAGCATCGTCAAATGGTCCGGTGTCGCGGGTACCCGCAGTCCAACCGTCGTCCCCATGGCATTCTCCGTTCCCGCGTGCTTCCCCATCGCCCGGTCCGGGCAGAGTACCCTGCCCGGGTTCACTCTCACGGCGGCCGGTCCTTATCCACGGTCCCGTCGGATATATTGCGACCGATCACGTTTGAGTAACGCGGACCCGGGTAAACCGCCACCACAGTCGGAATGGAACGGGAGTTAGGAAACCTCATGTCCGAGGCGCAACTTCGCACCCAGAAGGGTCGGCCGGCGCGCACGGCCGGCAACAGCTACGACGACATCGAGCCGCGGTTCGAGCAGCTGGCGGACTGTGCGGGCGACGTTGCCCGGCACGCCGCGCTGCGGGAAGAGATCATCCGGGACTGCCTGCCACTGGCCGAGCACATCGCGCAGCGCTTCAGCGGTCGCGGTGAGACGTTCGACGACCTGCTCCAGATCGCCCGCGTGGGTCTTGTACAGTCCGTGGACCGCTTCGACGCCGCGCGGGGCACCACCTTCCTCTCCTTCGCCGTTCCCACCATCATGGGCGAGGTGCGCAGGCACTTCCGCGACCGCACCTGGGCCGTGCGCGTGCCGCGGCGCACCAAGGAATTGCAGCAGCAGCTCGGTCAGGTGACCGAGACCCTCTCGCACCGGCTGGGCCGACTGCCGACCGCGCGCGAGATCGCCGCCGAACTCGACGTGGATCTGGTCGAGGTCACCCAGGCCATGATCGCGCGCAACGCCTACCAGGCCAGCTCGCTCGACAGCTCCCGCACCGACGACGAATTCGCCCCGGCTCCGGTCGTGGAGACCCTCGGCGCGGAGGAGCCCAGCTACCGGCTGCTCGAGGACGCCATGTCGGTGCGCCCGCTGCTGGCCGCGCTGCCGCAGCGCGAGCGCCAGGTGCTCATCTGGCGGTTCTTCGAGAACCAGTCCCAGGCGCAGATCGGTGAACGCCTGGGCGTCTCGCAGATGCAGGTGTCCCGGATCCTCAACAAGACGCTGAGCACCCTGCGCGAGAAGGCGCTGGGCCCTGCGGAGAGCGAACGCGTGCTGCGCATCGCCTAGCCGAACACGAGCCCGAACTCACCGTCTCGCGGGGCGGTGAGTTCTTCGGCTCAGGACAATCGTGGCAGCCGGACGACCTGGACGAAGAAATCGTCGATCTGCTTGATAGCGGAGATGAACTGATCCAGGTCGACCGGCTTCGTCACGTACGCGTTGGCGTGCAGCCGGTAGCTGCGCAGGATGTCTTCCTCGGCGGCTGAGGTGGTGAGCACCACCACCGGGATGTGCGCCAGGTCCGAATCCGACTTGATCTGCTCGAGCACCTGCCGCCCATCGTATTTGGGCAGATTGAGGTCGAGCAGGATGAGATCGGGGCGGGGCGCGCCGGTGTGCGCGCCGCGCTGGTACAGGAAGTCCAGGGCTTCCTCGCCGTCCCGGACCACCAGCAGCGTGTTGCCGATCCGGTTGTGCTCGAAGGCTTCCCGCGTCATGAGCTCGTCCCCCGGATCGTCCTCGACGAGCAGGATGACAATCGGCTGGACGAAATCGGTCACGCGGGGACTCCTGGTTCTGTGGTGGGGTGTTCGGGGGCCACCGCTCGCGGTGCGGGTTCGGCAAGGGTGAAACAGAACCGGGTGCCGCCGGTGTAGTCGGTGTCGATCCAGATGCGCCCGCCGTGGAACTCCACGATCTTCTTGCTCAGCGCCAATCCTATGCCCGTGCCGGTGTACTCGTCACGGCTGTGCAGGCGCTGGAAGATGACGAAGACCTTGTCCGCGAACTCGGGGGCGATGCCGATGCCGTTGTCGGTGACCGAGAAGCGCCGGCCGCCGTCGGGTCCCGGTTCGGCCTCGCACTCGATGCGCACCCGCGGGGGCTCACCGGGCCGCTGGAACTTGATGGCGTTGCCGATGAGGTTCTGCCACAGCATGACCAGCAGGGTCGAATCGCCGGTCACCTCGGGCAACCGCTCCGGGCGTTCGATCTGCGCACCCGAATCCTCCACCGCCGCACCGAGGTTCGACAGCGCCTTGTCCAGGGTGTGGTCCAGTCCGACGCTGGCGGTGTGATCGTTGACCCGGCCCACCCGCGAGAAGGTGAGCAGATCGTTGATCAGCACCTGCATGCGCTTGGCGCCGTCGACCGCGAATTCGATGTACTGCTTGGCCCGGTCGTCGAGCTGGTCGCCGTAGCGCTTCTCCAGCAGCTGACAGAACGAGGCCACCTTGCGCAGCGGTTCCTGCAGATCGTGCGAGGCCACATAGGCGAACTGCTCCAGTTCGGCGTTGGAGCGGCGCAATTCGGCCGATTGCGCATCCAGGTCGGCGGCCTGTTCGGCGAGTCTGGTCTCGGTGATCCGGGAGGACTCGAGCTCGGTGACGATCCGCACGCGCATGGCCTCGACCGCGGCGGCCACGGTCATCAGATCCGCGGGGCCGTGCACGGTGATGTGATGCCCGAAATCGCCGCCCGCCACGCGCGCCGAGGCCGTTTCCAGGGCCTGCAGCGGCCGGGCGATCAATCGCCGGACCAGGACCGTCAGCGCCAGGCCGGTGACCAGGAACGCCGCGACCATGCCGATCAGGGCCGCGTCGCGCACACTGCGGGTGCGCGCCAGGTCGGCGCGATCGCGGGCCGCGGCGGCATCGAGATTGGAGTTCTGGGTCGTGAAATGCGCGCGCAGCCGGTCGAAGGCGGCCTTGCCGCGCGCGGTGGCCGCCGGGTCCAGGATGCGGGTGCCGCCGTTCGCCACCGAGGCGATCAGCGGGTCCGCGTAGGTGCTGCGCCAGAGTCCGGCCGCGTTCTCGAGCTCATCGACGTCCGCGAGCAGATCCGGGCGATCGTGCAGCAGCGTGCGCAGTTGCGTGCTCGCCAGGTTCTCCTCCCGCCGACCCTCGTCGAAGGGCACCAGGAATTGCGGGTCGGCGGTGAGGGCGTACCCGCGCACCCCGGTCTCCTGATTGGCCAGCGCGCCCTGCAGCCGGTACGCCTGGGTGACCGCGGGCTGGATCTGCTTGCCGAATCTGTCCGAGACGCGGGTGGTCTTGGCGGTGGCCAGCGCCGACAGGCCCGCGCCGACGACCACCACCAGCACCATCACCGCCAGGACCAGTTGGAACCAGGCCCGCACGGTCAGCCGCTGGGTCCAGTTACGAGGTGGCTCGGGTGTGCTCATGCTCGGTGGTCCCGCTCTCGGAGATCGTCGTTCCAGCGCAGATACAGGACCGCGATATCGTCGTCCAGCCCCCCGTGCCGTTCGGCCAGGGCTTCGGCGCGGCCGATGAGTTCGTCCACGAACACCGCGGGTTCGCGCGCGTCCACTTCGCCCGCCAGCGCCAGCAGGCCCTCTTCGCCCAGGCGGTCGTCACCGGCGCCGCTGTGGCCCTCGTACAGCCCGTCGGTGAACAGCACCAGCCCGGTGCCGGGCGGCACGATGAGTTCACTGATGGGCCAATCGGCCTGTCCCGGCGCGAAACCCAGGGCGGGTCCACCGGATACCTCGAGCCAGTCCACACCCGCCGCCGTGCGCACCAGCATGCCCGGATGCCCGGCCCGCATGACCTGCACCGCGTGCCGGCGCGGGCGCAGCACCAGGGTGGTCACGGTGACGAAGGTGTGTTTGCCAGTGCGCTCGGCCAGCAGCACCTGTTCCAGCAGCTGCAACTGCCGAGTTCCGGTGATCCCGCTGAGTACCAGTGTGCGCCAGGCCAATCGCAGGGCAACGCCGGTGGCCGCCTCGTCGGGGCCGTGCCCGGACACATCGCCGATCACCACGTGCACCACGCCGTCGGCGTCCTGCACCACGTCGTAGAAGTCGCCGCCGAGCAGCGAGTGTGCGCTGCCGGGGCGATAGCGGGACACCACGTCCACCACCGGCTCCCCGCGCAGCAGCGGGGTGGGCAGCAGCCCGCGTTCCAGGCGCGCGTTCTCCCGGGCCTGCATCCGGCCCACGCGCAGTGCCGCGGCCGCGCGCTCGGCCTGCTTGCGCTGTACCGCGTACCGCACGGCCCGTCCGAACAGCTCGGGTTCGACGCGGCCCTTGACCAGGTAGTCCTGTGCGCCCGCGGCCACCGCGGCCAGGCCGATCCCTTCCTCGTCCAGCCCGGTCAGCACCACCACGGCCACGTCGGCGGCGCTGCGAATGCGCTCGAGCGCCTCGAGTCCGCGGGCATCGGGCAGATGCAGATCCAGCAGGACGCAGTCGGGGACCTGGGTGCCGAGCCACTGGCTCGCCAGGGTCACGGTCCGCACCCATTCCAGGGTGACGCCCGGTGCCGCGTCGGCGACCAGCTCCTGGACCAGCAGCGCGTCTCCCGGGTCGTCCTCCACCAGCAGGATGACCATGTCCTTGCCGTTGCGCTCGGGGCCGAGCGGCAGGGTGGCCGGATCGGCCTCGGCGCGTGGATCCGCGGGATGGCCCGCGGGGCTCACCGGCTGCCAGAAGGACATCGGTCGCGCTCCTTCCTTCCGGTACGGCGCGGCGCCGCGCTGCCGGAGCATGCTGGGACGAGAGAATACTGCCTCGCCCGGCGACCGCGCGCACAGCACGGCACGCCCGGCCCGACCGCCGCCAACCCTGTCACAGTCAAGATCGTTTCGCCGACCCCGGGTCGGTGCGCCTAACGGTCCGGATCCCTCGATCGGGACCGGCGCCGGCCGAAGCCCGGTGCATCACAACGACTCCCGCGAACGCCGGTGAACAGTATGGGACAGTGGCACGTTCCGGCCGTCCCCTGGCGACCCGGGGGCGGGACCCAATCGGTGTCGCCGTGTCGTCGTGCCTGCTAGCCTGGAACCATCAACACAGTTCCACCGTAGAATTGTGTGCAACGGCAGACTTTGCTGTCCCAGACCCCGGCAGTCGATTCCGTCTCGGCACGGCGACGAAGGGTCGACATGCGTACCACGTCTTTTGTTCTCCACGGCCGGGCAGTGCCCCGCATCGCGAGAACCGCGCCCCCGCGCGACTGTTAGACCCGGGGGCGAGAGCACAGTTCCACCAGCACGGCGAACGGCTGCAGAGAATCGGCTGATTCGCCTGTTCCGCAACCACTTCCACCTGCCGCCTCGAACGCGGTCCGACCGTCTCCGGCAGCGGGTCCAGCCACACCACGGCGGGCGACGCCATCGACAACCCGGTGGCGCACACAAGTAAGAGGTCGAATCCACCTGCCTCGCCTGTACGCCTGCGCAGCAACCTGATTCCAGGAGACGCAATGCGCAAGTCCAGCAGCGGCACCCTCATCGCCGAGACAGCGGCAGAGGACGTACCCACCCCCGCGACGGCCGGGGCGACACCACCGACACCGACGACCCCGCCCCGCCACCGCCGCGACCGCCCCGACAGCTACGACGACATCGAACCCCGCTTCGTCGAATTGGCCGCACTCGCCGCCACCGACCCCCGCCGGCCGGTCCTGCGCGAGGAACTCATCCGGCGCTGCCTGCCGCTGGCCGAGCACATCGCCCGCCGCTTCGCCGGTCGCGGGGAGAACTTCGACGACCTGCTGCAGATCGCCCGGGTCGGGCTGCTGCACGCGGTCGACCGCTTCGATCCCGAGTACGGTTCGTCCTTCCTGGCCTTCGCGGTCCCCACCGTGATGGGCGAGGTGCGCAGGCACTTCCGCGACTACACCTGGTCGGTACGAGTTCCCCGCCGGCTCAAGGAGATTCAGCAGACCATCGGACCCGCGACCGAAGCGCTGGCACAGCGCCTGGGCCGCATGCCCAAAGCCGGCGAGCTCGCCGCCGAGCTCGGGGTCGATCCGATCGAGGTCACCCAGGCGCTCATCGCGGCCAACGCCTATCGGACCTCCTCGATCGACAGCACCCTGGATCCGGAGAACGAGAATCCCGCGCTGTCGCTGCTGGACGCGCTCGGCGCCGAGGAACCCGACTACACCCTGGTGGAGAACTTCATCGCGGTGAAGCCCCTCATCGAGGCCCTGGCCGAAGGCGACCGGAATCTGCTCGTCATGCGGTTCTTCGAGAATCGCACCCAGAGCGAGATCGCCGCGCACCTGGGCGTCTCGCAGATGCAGATCTCGCGCATGCTCACCCGCGTCCTGGGCGCCCTCCGGGAGCAGGCCCTGCGCGACTGAAGCGCCTGCCCCCTTCTCGGTCATGGGTCCGCTCAGGCGACCGCCGGGGCCCGCCCGTCGAAGCGATGCAGCACCGGTTCCACCACGCGCGCCGCGATCGGGCCCAGCACCGCCATGATCAGCACGTAGGTCGTGGCCATGGCCGCGAAGGACGCGGGTACCGCACCGGCCGTGACCGCCAATCCCGCGATGACGATGGAGAATTCGCCGTGCGCGACCAGGGCCGTGCCCGCGCGCGCCCGGCCGTACCTCGAAGCGCCCGCCCGTTTGGCCGCCCACCAGCCGGTGGCCATCTTGGTCGCGACCGTCACCACCGCCAGCACCACCGCCCAGCCCAGCACCGGCGGGATGCTGCGCGGATCGGTGCTCAGCCCGAACAGCACGAAGAACATGGCCGCGAACAGATCCCGCAGCGGCTCCAGAATCTTGGTGGCGGTGTGCGCGGTCGAGCCGGAGATGGCGATGCCGAGCAGGAACGCCCCCACCGCCGCCGACACCTGCAGCGCCGAGGCCACACCCGCGACCAGCAGCGCCGAGCCGAGCAGCTTGAGCAGGAAGATCTCGCGATCCTTGCTGTCCACGATCATCGAGACGTACCTGCCGTAGCGCAGTGCGACCACGAGCACGATCGTCACCGCCGCCAGCGCGATGCCGAGCGTCTTGAGCCCGGCCGCGAACCCCACCCCGGCCAGTACCGCCGTCAGCACCGGCAGGTACGCGGCCATGACCAGATCCTCGAAGACCAGGATCGACAGAATCGTCGGGGTCTCGCGGTTGCCGAGCCGGCCCAGATCGCCGAGCACCTTCGCCACGATGCCCGAGGAGGAGATGTAGGTGACGCCCGCCATCGCGACCGCTCCGGTCAGGCCCCAGCCGAGCATGAGCGCGACGATTACCCCGGGCGTCGCGTTCAGTACCAGATCGAGCACGCCGGCCGCCCACGAACTGCGCAGGCCGGTGACGAGTTCATTGGCCGTGTACTCCAGGCCCAGGAGCAACAGCAGCAGTACGACGCCGATCTCACTGGCCAGGTGAATGAACTCGTCCACGTGGTTCAGCTCGATCAAACCGCCGGTACCGAATATCAGACCACCGAGCAGGTACAGCGGAATCGGCGACATTCCGATGCGCGCGGCGACCCTTCCCAGCAATCCCAGACCAAAAAAGACCGCGCCCAGCTGTATCAGCGCGAGCGCGGTTTCGTGTGCCACCATCTACTTTTCAGCCATCCGTCAAAATTCTGGCGGCAGCCCCTAGGCTTTCCGCGGTACCTACAACTACGAGGACATCACCGGCGGTGAACAGGAAATCCGGGCTAGGGGACGGAATCGCGTGGCCGGCTCGCATGACCGCGACGATCGACACCGATGTGCGCGAACGCATCTGGGTATCGCCCAGCAGCCTGCCGTCGTAGGGCGACCGCGCGCCGATGGTGAGCTGCCTGGTCACGATGTCGCCGAACTCGCGGTGCTCCTCCTGCAATTGCGCCACCAGCTGCGGTGCGCCGAGCAGATTGGCCAGCACCGCCGCCTCGTGGGAGGACAGTGAAATCTGGTCCATCGCATCGGGATTGCCCGGCTTGCTCACGATCAGATCGATCGTGCCGTCCTTGTGATCGATGATTCCGATCCGGCGGCGCGAGCCCGTCAGCGAAAAGTCCTTGCGTACCCCGATTCCGGGCAACTGTGTAACCTCGACGTTCACAAATCCACACTAGCGGGAAACGACCGCGTGCTTCATATGGAAGTCGGAACAATCGGGAAAACCCTTGCCGCCTGCGGTGATGCAATGCGCGATCGAGATCTTCGACGCGTTTACAACGGAGCCGCGGGGGTAGTCGCCAGGACAGGAATTCACCGGCGCGCGAGGCGGAGCGGGTGTGCGGAGTTTCGGCTACGGCCGATCGAGCTGGGGAAAGAGGTAGAGCATTGTTGAGTACGCAGGTCGCGTGAATGCCACGGGCAGCTCCTCTCGGGTCGATACAACATCACCATGGCTCGTGAGCCACGTGCCGACCAGCTTCGCCCGGCCCCTCTTACATGGTAATGATTCCGTAAAGGTGCAGGATTGGCAAATCGAGAGCCACCCGATCCGGGTGCCATCCGGCGCGAATCGGCTTGGCGGCCAGCGACTTCTCGGCCACGCCCGGCCGCCGCTCCGGTCCGAGTTTGCCTGGGCCGTAAGTGATCGGGCATCTTGGGAGCCGTTGTGCCGAGAATCTCATCGGCATCCCCGCGCCGCACTCCGGGCCGGGGCCAACCGGTAGTGGGAGTTGATCGTGCGCATTCGTACCTCCGACACAGCGACGTTCACTGTGCCGGTCGAGCGAAACCGCCTGCCCTCGCAGATCTCTCAACACGACACCGACTTCCTGCCCATCGTCCGGCCGGACTACCGACTGGACCTGGACGGGCTGCGCGGAGTCGCGATCGCACTGGTCGTGGCGTTCCACGTGTGGATGGGTCGCGTGTCGGGCGGGGTGGACGTCTTTCTGGTGCTGTCCGGTTTCTTCTTCACCGCGATGGTGTTGCGGCACACCGAGGCAACGGGCAAGGCCGGCACCGTGCGCGCGCTGCGCCGCACCGGCCGCCGGCTGCTGCCCGCGCTGCTGGTGGTGCTCGGCGCCATCACCGTCGCCACGGTCCTGCTGCGGCCCTACACCCAGTGGGAGGACATCGGCCGCCAGATCATCGCCTCGATGATCTACAGCCAGAACTGGTATCTCGCCACCGCCGAACTGGATTACCTCGCGCCCGATCCCTCGGTGAGCCCGCTGCAGCACCTGTGGTCGATGGCGGTGCAGGGGCAGTTCTACCTGGTGATCCTGGCGGTGGTCGCGGTGTGGTCGCTGGTGCGCCGGCTGATCCGCAGTCCGCGCGCCAATCGTGTCCTGCTGCTGATCCCGCTGCTCGCCGGGGCGGGCGCCTCGTTCGCGTACGCGACCATCGGTGCGGGACAGCATCAGTCGTGGACCTACTACGACTCCGGCGCGCGCGCCTGGGAGCTGCTCGTCGGCGCGTGTATCGCGGTCATCACACCGTGGATCCGGGTGCCCAAGTGGGCGCGCGCCATCGCGGCCACCGCGGGCCTGGCCATGGTGCTGTCCTGCGGGCTGATCTTCGACGGCGCCCGCGAATTCCCCGGGCCCGCCGCGCTGTACCCGGTGCTGGCGACCGTGCTGCTCATCCTGTCCGGCATGGGCCTGCCCGCCACGCATCGGCCGTGGGCCAACCGGGTGCTGGCGAGTCGGCTGTGCACCGAGCTGGGCACCCTGGCGTACCCGTTCTACCTGTGGCACTGGCCGATTCTGATCTTCTATCTGGCCGAGAGCGGCCGCGTGCACGCCGGACTGGGCGACGGCATGGTGGTGATCGGGGTGTCGCTGCTGCTCGCGGTGATCACCGCGCAGCTGGTCGAGACCCCGCTGCGCCGGCACGCCGGGATCGGCACGACCCCGGTGCTGTCCACCGCGGTGTACCGGCGCGTGGTCGGGGTGTTCGTCAGCGCTGTGGGTGTCGCGGTGCTGGTGGCGACCGTCGGCTGGCAGATCATCATCGGTCCCGCCGCCTCGCCCGAACCCGCGGTCGCGGCGTCCCCCGCCTATCCCGGTGCGGGCGCGCTGACCAGCGGGGTGATTCCGCTGCCGGAACCCTTGCGGCCCTCGCTGTTCCAGGGGTTCGCCGACGCCCCGCCGCCCACCCAGGACGGCTGCATCGTGCCGGACAGCGAGGTCAAACGCTGCGTCTACGGCAATCCGAACGGCGAGCGCACCATCGCGGTGGTCGGCGGATCCCATTCCGAGCATTGGATTCCCGCGCTCGAGGTGCTCGCCCAGCAGCAGGGTTTCCGCATCGTCACCTATCTGAAGCAGGGGTGCGCGCTGACCCTGGTCGATCAGCCGTCCTACTCCGAGACCCCGTTCCCCGAATGCCGGGAATGGTCCGTCGCGGTCATCGATCAGCTCGCGCTCGAGCGGCCGGACTGGGTGTTCACCATCTCGACCCGCTTCCGCCCCTACAGCGACGGTGACGAGGTCCCGGTGGAGTTCCCCGAGGTCTGGTCGGCGCTGGCCGATCGCGGGCTCAAGATCCTCGCGCTGCGCGACACCCCGCGCCTGCGCCGGGACGGGGTCTTCTACAAGGCCGTCGATTGTCTTGCCTACCACGGCAATTACGACAGTTGCGGCATGAACCGCAGCATCGCGCTCGATCCGGTCGACCCTGCCGGGGCGGCCGCGGCGTCATATCCGTCGGTGTTCCCGCTCGATCTCTCCAACGCGGTGTGCCGTCCCGAGCGCTGCCGGGTCAGCGAGGGCAACATCCTGATCTACCGGGACGAGCACCACCTCACCGCCAGTTACTCCCGTTCGCTGGCGCCCGAACTCGGCCGGCAGATCGGCGCCATCACCCAATGGTGGTGAGCCGGCAGGCAACTTCGGGCTATCGGAGGGCGCGGACCGCCAATTCGGTTGCGGTTCGCGCGCGGGTGCGGTTCTCTGGTCCCCCGTGGCCCACGTAGACGTATCCGATGTCGAGTTCTTCCTCCCCGACGGACGACAGCTCCTGGACGGGGTGAGTTTCCGGATCGGCGAAGGCGTCAAAGCCGCGCTGATCGGGCCGAACGGGACGGGCAAGACCACCCTGGTCAAGATCATCGCCGGTGACCTCGCGCCCGAGGGCGGCGCGGTCACCAGATCCGGATCGCTCGGCATCATGCGCCAGTTCATCGGCCAGATCGACGACGAGTCCACCGTGCGCGACCTGCTGCTGTCGGTGGCCGCACCGCCCGTGCGCGCGGCCGCCCGTGCGCTGGACGACGCCGAGAACGCGCTCATCGAAACCGACGACGAACCAACCCAATTGGCGTACGCGCACGCCCTGGCCACCTGGGGCGATGTCGGCGGCTACGAACTGGAGACGTTCTGGGACAACGTCACCGTCACCGCGCTCGGCATCGACTACGACCGGGCCAAATGGCGTGCCACCGCGACACTGAGCGGCGGCGAGCAGAAGCGCGTCGTGCTCGAGGCGCTGTTCGCCGGACCCGACGAGGTCCTGCTGCTGGACGAGCCGGACAACTACCTGGACGTGCCCGGCAAGCAGTGGCTGGAACGCACCATCGCGCAGTCGAGCAAATCGGTGCTGTTCATCAGCCACGACCGCGAACTGATCGCCAACGCCGCCACCCGCATCATCACCCTCGAGCCCGGGGTCAGCGGCGCGACGAACTGGATTCACGGCAGCGGCTTCGCGACCTACCAGCAGGCCCGCGAGGACCGCAGCGCCCGCCTGGCCGAACTGCTGCGCCGCTGGGACGAGGACCACGCCAAACTCAAGGCCCTGGTGCTGCGACTGCGTGAGAAGGCGAAGTTCAACGACGGTGTCGCCGCCCGCTATCACGCCGCACAGACCCGCCTGGCCAAGTTCGTGGAAGCCGGGCCGCCCGAGGCGGTGCCGCTGCGCCAGAACGTCTCGGTGCGGCTGCGCGGCGGGCGGACCGGCAAACGGGCGCTGGTGTGCACGCAACTGGAGTTGACCGGTCTGATGCGGCCCTTCGACGCCGAGATCTGGTACGGGGACCGCGTCGCGGTGCTGGGCGCCAACGGTTCCGGCAAATCGCACTTCCTGCGCCTGCTCGCGACCGGCGGCACCGACCCCGACCACGAGCACCGACCCGTGAGCGATCTGGACCTGACCCCGGTGCCGCACACCGGGATCGCCGCGCTGGGCGCGCGCGTGCGCCCGGGCTACTTCGCCCAGACCCACTCCCGCCCCGATCTGGCCGATCGCACCCTGCTGGAGATCCTGCACACCGGCGACGAGCACCGCGACGGCATGGGCCGCGAGGCCGCCAGCCGCGTCCTGGACCGCTACGGCCTGGTGAAGGCCGCCGAGCAACGCTTCGCCCACCTGTCCGGCGGCCAGCAGGCGCGCCTGCAGATCCTGCTGCTGGAGCTGTCCGGCGCGACGATGCTCCTACTGGACGAGCCCACCGACAACCTCGACCTCCACTCCGCCGACGCCCTGGAGGAGGCGATAGCCGAGTTCCAGGGCACGGTGGTCACCGTGACCCACGACCGCTGGTTCGCCCGGGAGTTCGACCGGTTCCTGGTCTTCGGCTCCGACGGCGTCGTCTACGAGTCCGACACCCCGGTCTGGGACGAGTCCCGGGTCCAACGCACCCGCTGACCCCTTCGCCCACCCGATCCCGTTCGGGTGGGCGAACTCGGCCCCGAAGCGGCCGCCGCCCTGCGCAATTCGACGCTTCCCGGCTTGATTCTCCCGCGACGGCGATGTTAGGTTCGTGACGAGCCCCGGATGGGCCTACTCACGGAGGTAGCGGCTAACTCAGCCACCCGAGCGTTCGACATCTCGACGCGAATCTCGCTTTTCATTTTCCGGCGTCCATCGCTGTCCGAAATGAATTGTGCCTCCGTGCTCTTCTCGCGCACCGCTGTTCCGCGCTGCGCCGAAGCTCGATATTCCACCCGTCCGACGTTTGTGGTGTTCCGCGCCTCCGATCGAATTCCATTGATCGGAAGGATTCTCATGAATGACTACTCCCCCACCGCCGCGCACCTGTTCCAGCAGCGGGTGATCACCGAGTTCCGTGCCAATGCCGGCCTGGTCGGCGGCATGTTCGCCGGTTCCACCCTCGCACTGCTGACCACCGTCGGCGCACCCACCGGCCGACCACACACCTGCCCGCTCGGCTACCTGGAGGTCGAGGGCCGGCCGCTGGTCGTCGCCTCCGCCAACGGCTCCCACACCAATCCCGCCTGGTACCACAACATTCGACGAAATCCACAGGTCACCGTCGAGCTCGGACCCGAGACGTTCGAAGCGATCGCCGAGATTCCCGAAGCCTCGGAACGCGATCGACTCTTCGAGCGCGTAACAGCACTCGAACCCGGTTACGCCGAATACCAGAAAAGGACAGCCCGCGTCATCCCCGTGGTCGTGCTGCACCGGATCGCCCCCGCCGACGGCACCGACCGCGTCCGCGGCCTGGGCGATTTCATCGTCGAAAGCCACGACTGGTTGCGCGCGGAGCTCGCCACCGTGCGGGAGAACGTGCGCGAGCTCGCCGCGGGCGGCACCGACCCCCTCCGCGCACCGAAACCCCCGCTCGCCCAGCAGCTGCGCACCCATTGCCTGGACTTCTGTGGCGCCCTGCGCCAACACCACACCGGCGAATCGTTCGGCGCCTTCCCCATGCTCGCCCAGCGCTTCCCCGGCCTCGAGCCCGTCCTCAGCCGGCTCGCCGCCGAACACGACACCGTGTCTCGACTGCAATCCACGATCGAGCACCTCGTCGAGTCCTACGTCCCCGGCGTGACCGACCCGGCCGCGCTCCTCGCCGAACTCGACAGTCTCGCAACTCAACTCGAATCCCACTTCGAGTACGAGGAGCGCTCTATCGTCGCGGCGCTCAATGTTCTCGGCCCGGCGCCGCATGTGCCGTAGCGAACCACGCCCGGGACTCATGTTTAGATGCGCATATCCGGGTATAGGAATGTAGATCACCATCGTCCGGCGTGATCGCCCGGGCGTTGGCCGTCGTGGTCTGCCGTCGATCAGCGAAAAAGGCAGCGCGGGAACAGGTTTGCGCTGCCAACTCCCGGGAGTCGGGTTCGCATCCTACGAGAGCGGGTGCCCCCAGTTCAGGGCGGTGCGGCTCGCAGTTCAGGTCAGGCGCGGCCCCCGACTCAGGTCAGGGCGGGGGCCGCGACAGCGGCGGCCAGGCGGCGGTGGGAGTCCAGGCGGGCCGCGCGGTCGTATGTGCTTGTGTGGACCAGGATTTCGTCGGCGGTCGTGGCTTTTATCAGGCGGGTCAGTTCGGGGAGGACCGTCGACTCGGGGCCGTGGATGTGGCCGGTCAGGGACTCCTCGAAGAGGCGGCGCTGGCGGTCGGTCATGGGCTCGCGGGCGACCGCCTCCGGGGAGAGCAGGGGCGGGAACTCACCTCGGGTGCGGGAGTAGGCGGCGGACCACGCCTCGGGGAGCAACAGGCGGTGGGCCTGCTCCGCCGTATCGGCGACGACCACCGAGGCCGAGACGATCACGTAGGGCGCGGATCCCCATTCGGTGGGCCGGAAAGTGTTGCGGTAGTTGGTGATCGCCTCGATCATCCGGTCCTCCCCCGCTATCGGGGCGATGACCAGCGGCAGGCCGAAGCGGGCCGCGCGTTCGGCGCCCGATCCGGTAGCCAGCAGATACGCGGGGACGCGCAGCCCTTCGGCGGGCCAGGCGTGCACGCCGGCGCGACCCCGCACGAAGTACTCCAGAAGCTCGGTGAGCTGCCCGTCGAAATCCGCGGCGTCGTCCCGGCCGTGCCCGAGCGCGCGGCGCACACCGTCGGTGAAGCCGACCGAACGGCCGACGCCCATGTCCACGCGGTCCGGGAACAGCGCCGCGAGCGTGCCGAACTGCTCGGCGACCACCAGCGGCTGATGGTTGGGCAGCATCACCCCGCCGGTGCCGACCCGGATCCGATCGGTGGCCGCGGCGACCGCGGCCGCCAGCACCGTCGGCGCGGAACCGGCCACCCCGGGCACGCTGTGATGCTCGGCGACCCAGAACCGGTGGTAGCCCCACTGCTCGGCGAGCCGCGCGAACTCCACCGTCTCGCGCAGTGCCGCGGCGGGCTGCTGCCCGGCGCGCACCCGCGAACGGTCCAGGATCGAGAAACGGGTGTCCGATAGCGCGGAGGTCATGTTGCATGGCAACGTTCGCGCCGCTCGTTGATTCCGGGCAGGTCGCGACGCCGCCGTTCGTGCAATTGCACAAAAACGTGATCCAGCCCTCGGCGCACCGTCGATTGCGCACGCCATTGCCATGGTGTGAGCTGAGTCGCATGGGCCGATCCGCGAAAATCGGCCGAACAATGGAGTTTGGAGGCTCGGTGAACAGGTCTCGTCGACGCCGTCTCATGGTCTTGACCATGTCGGCATGTTTGGCGGCGGGGGCAACCGCTACGGCTGCGGCGCAGCCGGAATATCCGCACACTTTCCCGCCGGATCAGAATCAGGTCCCGCAATTGCCGTCGGAGCCCTGGCTTTACGACCAATTGCCGATCCTCACCCCGAGTGAGGATCCCTGGTACAGCGATCCGCCGAATCTGGCCGATTACGCGCCCGGCGATATCGTGCGCTCGCGCGAAGTGCAGACCCGGGTGCTCGGAATTCCCTTCCCGGTCTCGACACGGCAGCTGCTGTTCCGCTCGGAGAACGTGCACGGCGAGCCGATCGTCACCGCGACCTCGGTCATCACCCCGGGCATCCCCTGGCAGGGCAGCGCGCGCCCGGTGGTGTCGTTCCAGGAGGCCATCGACTCGACCAGTTCGAGCTGCAATCCCTCCTACACGCTGCAGACCGGCACGATGAAGGAATCCGCCCTCGTCATCTACTGGCTGATGCAGGGTTTCGCCATCAACGTCCCGGACTTCGACGGCAAGTTCAATACGTTCAACACCTACGACGAGGGCAAAATGGTCCTCGACAGCCTGCGCGCGATGAAGAACGACAACAGCCTCGGGCTCACCGATTCCGGCATCGCGCTCTACGGCTATTCCGGCGGCGGCTCCGGATCGATTCGCGCCGCGGAATTGCGCCAGAGCTACGCGCCCGACGTCCGGCTGCTGGGCACCGCGATCGGCGGCACCCCCGGCGATCTGGTGGGCATCGCCAAGTACGCCTCCGAGCCGCAGCCGGGCCTGGCGGGCACCAGCAATTTCACGATGTGGCTCGGATTCGCCTCGCTCGCACGCGAATACCCGGACGTGTTCAAGCCCGAGGAGTTCCTCACCCCCGAGGGCCAGGGCCTGCTGGCCGACTTCCAGAACCGCTGCTACGCGACCATCGCGCTCGAGGGCGTGTACCGCCCGATCAGCGAGTACTTCCAGCCCGGCAAAACCCTGGAGACCTCCCCCGAGGTCTTGAAAGTGCTCAGCGACAACAGCCTCGGCAAGCACATCCCGGACACCCCGGTACTGTGGTGGCACGGCTTCTGGGATGAGCTGATCCCGCCCTCCACCGTGCTGCCGACCGTGCAGTCGTACTGGGATCGCGGCGCCGACCTGCGGTTCTACACCGTGCCGGTGCCCGAGCACATCACGAACGCCGTCACCGGCTGGCCCCCCGCGGTGGCCTGGACCAGCGCGTTGCTGCGCGGTCTGGGACCCGGGCCCAAGTTCAAGGCCGACTACCAGTTGCTGCCCGAGGGCTTCCCGGGTCGCTGAGTTCGGCGTGGCACGGCCGCGGATCCTGTCTGTTACAGCGCGTATCGCATAGTGTGTTCGGTGCAGGGTTGCCCGAACCAGGAGGTGGCTATGACCGAGCACACCGGTACGACAACGGACACCGCGGCCGTGTTCGATCTCCTGCGAGAACGCGCGACCGCCCTGGCGGCCTCGTTCAGCGTGGAGCTGCCCGCCAACGGGGCGCTACCGCATTCGATGCGGGACGCGGACTTCGTGCCCAGCGCGCGGGTGAACCTCGAGCTCTTCTTCCGCTACCTGATCGACGGCGTGGAACCCACTGTCGTCGACACCCAGCCGCTCATCGACCGCGCGATGACCCTGGTACACGACGGCATGCCGGTGGCGGAGGTGTGGCACAACTACCGCGCGGGCACGGCGTTCTTCTGGTCGGCGCTGGTGCCGCTGGTCGAGGACGCGGACTACCGGCTGATTCCGCAGGTGAGTCTGCGCCTGACCGACTACATCGGGCTCATCATGGGCCGGATCGCCGGCGCCCTGGTCGAGGACGCCCGCCAGCCGCGCTGGGATCTGCTCGAGCGCCAGCACGAACTCGCCGACGCCCTGCTCGCGGGCCGTGATCCGGGCAGCTGGGCCCTGGATCCGGAAACCACCGTGCCGCCGGCCTTCCTCATCGCGGCGGTGCGCCTGGGCGATCCGACGCCCGGCACCCTGACTCAATTGCGCAGTCGCCTGGCGCATCTGCCCGGCACGCTGCTGCATCGGGACAGCGGCGGCTGGACCGCCCTGGTGCCGATGGCGGCGGACGGCGGCGATCCGGTGCGGGTGCTGAGCGCCGCGCTCGCCCTGCCCGAGAACGCCCCGCATCCGCGGTACTGGATCGGCGTCGCGGCCGCGACCTCGCACGCCGCCGTTCCCGCCGCCTACGCCGAGGCCCAGGTGGTCGCGGAGGTGGCGCGCAGTCTGGAACTGCCGGAGGTGCTGTGCCGCCAGCAGGACATGATGTTCGAATACGCCATCGCCACAACGGGTTCCACCCGTATGACGCTGGCCGCGGTGCTCGCTCCACTGGACGATCAGCCGATGCTGATCCAGACCTTGGAAGCGTTCATCGACAACGAGTTCAATCACAACGCGGTGGCGCGGGCGCTGTTCATCCATCGCAACACGGTGACCTACCGGCTGGCCCGCATCGCCGATCTCACCGGCTACGACCCGCTGCTGGCCACCGGCATCTCCACGCTCATGGCCGCGCGCACCGCCCGCAGGCTGAAACCGGCGGCCGCGCGCGGGTGAGGTTTCGTTCCGAATCCTCGCTGTGTGAACCCCGTTCACCGCGCGGCCTCACAGGACGTGAGACAGATGTCGATTCGACGGGAATTTCGCTCTGGGGCATGACAATCCGGGTTTCAGACGTCAAGATGATCGAGGCCCAGGCCGCAGAATAGACACCGTTGTACACAGTTCAGCGCTTCGGCCATCGCGGCGCGGACAGGAGAAGCCGTGGCAATGTCGCCGCAGTCCCCGCATTCCGTTTCGTCCGTGATCGTCGAGCAGTCCGGATCGGCCCGCATCGGCACCCGCATCGCACATCCGGTGCTGCGCACCACGCTGCAGCAGTTCCTGCGGGCGGGCGCCTGGGTGGCCGATCGCGGACCCGGTCCGGCGGACCTGATCTTCCGGGTGACCCGCCTGTCCGAAGCGCCCGCCCGGGTCCTGGGCGCGCCGCGCGGCGTGCGCAGGCATCCGGTGTTCTTCGACAGCTTCGACGCCGAATGGCTGTGGTCCGAGCCGGTTTCCGATCCGCGCATCGCCCGCGATTCGGCGATCCTGTACTTCCACGGCGGCGCGTTCATCGCGGGCGGGCTGCACAGCTACCGCAGGCACACCGCGCGGCTGGGCGCCCTGAGCGAGCTGCCGGTGTTCAGCGTGGACTACCGGCAGCTGCCGGACGCGCACCCCAACGAGAGCCTGGACGACGCGCTCGAGGCGTACCAGTACCTGCTGGATCACGGTTTCGCCCCGGAGAAGATCGTGTTCTCCGGCGATTCGGCCGGCGGCGGCCTGGCGCTGCGGCTGGCGCTGACCGTGCGCGATCGCGGATTGCCGCTGCCCGCGGGCATTTCGGTGACCTCGCCGTGGGCCGACTTCGATTCGACCGCGCGCATGGCGCACCCCAACGCCAAGCTGGACGCGGTGCTGCCCGCAGCCGGTCCCGACATGGTCGTGCGCCGGGGCATCGCCATCGACGGCGTACTGGATCCGAGCTGGTCGGTGGTCAATCACAATTTCACCGGGCTGCCGCCGATGCTGGTCCAGGTGGGTTCGCGGGAGATGCTGCTCTCCGACGCGCTCGAGGTCGCGAAACGCTGTGACGAGGCGCAGGTTCCGCTGCGACTGCAGATTCGGGAGAGCGCGCCGCACACGCTGATTCACCTGGGTGCGGGCCTGCTCGCCGACGGCCGCGACGCCGCCGCCGACGCGGCCGAATTCCACCGTACGATTCTCGCGGCGGCCGATACCGGTCGCACCGCCGCCTGATATCGGCGCGCCCCGACCGAAAGGCACGAACGTGACCGCCACCTCCTCCCGGCCCGCCGTTCTGATCACGGGCGCTGCCGCCGGGATCGGCCGCGCGATCGCGGCGCGGTTCGCCGGGGCGGGCTGGACGGTCGGGCTGTACGACATCGACGCCGACGCCGTGCGGCAGACCGCGGCCGAGATCGGCGGCGAGACGATCACGGGGGCGTTCGACGTCACCGACGCCGCGGGCTGGGAACAGGCGCTGAAGGAGTTCACCGAGGCCACCGGGCGGCTCGATCTACTGGTCAACAACGCCGGGATCCTCTGCTCCGGCGCGTTCGGCGACATCCCGCTCGAGCGTCAGCTGCGCGTGGTCGACGTGAACGTGAAGGGCGTGCTGACCGGCTGTTACGCCGCGCTCGCACACCTGCGCCGTACGCCGGGCAGCCAGGTGATCAACCTGGCGTCGGCCTCGGCGCTGTACGGCCAGCCGGGGCTCGCGACCTACGCGGCGACCAAGGCCGCGGTGCGCAGCCTGACCGAGGCGCTCGATCTGGAGTGGCAGCGGTACGGGATCAAGGTGCACGATCTGCTGCCGCTGTTCGTGGCCACCGCGATGATGGACGAGGTCGAGCGCGGCTCCAGGACCTCGGCGACCCTGGGCGTCCATCTGACCGCCGCCGATATCGCCGATTCGGTCTGGAACACGGCCACCAAATCCGCGCGCCTGCGCGGCCCGCACGTGCTCGTGGGCATCCAGACCAAGGCCACCGCCGCCGCGGTTCGCCTGTCCCCCACCGCTTTCACGCGCGCGTTCGTCGGCTGGCTCAGCAAGTCCGATACGCTCTGAGCTGCGCGAACCGCTCCCCTGAAAATAAGTACCGCGCTTGGCGATTCGCTGTTAGCGTTGACCGCACACACACCGGCGAGAAAGGAACGCGACGATGACCGAGTGCAACATCCCCAGTCCCGCAGCGACTTTCGGCGCCGGTACCACCGTGCCGCCGGAACCGAGCGCCGCGCCCGCCGCCACCCTCGCGGTGAGTCACCCGTAGCCGGGTAACTTCCCCGCCGAGGGCCGCACCGGGCGCATATGCCAAGGGAGCGGCCCTTTTTCATGCCCTCCCGCCGCGGGACGTAGCTCAACGGATAGAGCGCCTGCCTTGGGTGCAGGAGGGTGCGAGTTCGACTCTCGCCGTCCCGACGATCGCGATGTTTCACGGCGCAGTGCTGTGCTGGTTCGGCACCCTGATTTTCACTCAGGACCACGTCGGTTCGATCCCGACCTGCGTCACCACAACTTCACACGGCCTCGTGCTCCGCCGGTCGGGCACCCTGATTCTCATTCAGGACTACGCGGGTTCGACTCCCGCCGAGGTCACGACCCCCGGTTCGCCGGGGCGGGGATTGGCAACCGGGCGGGGCCCGGGACCGTTTGCTACACGGGTCGAGGCCGCAGCGCCTTGGGGATCGTGCCCTCGCCTTTCCGCCGCAGTCGGCGCTCTATCGATTCGACTGCGGCACAGGCCCGCTCGCGATGCGGGTACCGCACCCCGAGCGCCCGCGACGGCCGGATCACATCCTGTCGATGCCCGCGAGCAAGACGGTCACTCCCACCAGGACCACGCCCGTGACAAGGACGGCCGCGCCGAGCCAAACCGCGGTGATCATCCGGTTGGGCCGGGCGGGATCGACGCCCAGCACGGACAGGAAGAACCCGGCGGGCATCAGGATGGCCGCCGCGAGCACCGCGATCGCGCCACCGTTCGCCCAGCCGGGGCTGGCGCCGGCGGCATTGCCCAGCACCGCCAGCAGCAGGCCGAGCACGACCAGCACGCCGGCGTGCGCGTGCCCGGCGCGGAAGAAGGATTTCTGCAGGTCGTTCGCTTCCTGGCCGCCGGTGACGACGCGCAGCAGGAACGTTCCGCCGAAGGCGATGGTGGCGACCGAGATGATGGTGGCGCCGAGAACAATGCTGATCAGGGGGTCGATCAGGGTGGTGTACACGATGGCTCCCGCGGTTCGTACACTTGATTGGATACTTCCAGTACCTAATATTGGATAGTTGCGGTACCCAATGTCAATACGTGCAGCGAAGGAGACCCGCGTGCTGATGTCGGAGTTGGCGGCACGGACCGGCGTGCCGATCCCGACCGTGAAGTTCTACCTGCGCGAAGGCGTGCTGATGCCGGGCCGGGCCACCAGCGCCACGCGCGCGACCTACGACGAGACGCACATCCGGCGGGTCGCACTGATCAGGGCGCTGTCCCAGCTCGGCCTGTCCATGGCGCAGATCCGGGCGATCGTCACGCTGATCGACGAGCCCGGCCGCACCCTGCTCGACACCCTGGCCACGGCCACCGCGCTGCTGCCGCCCGCCGTCGATGCCGCGGCCCCCGCCGACTACCCCCGCGCCCGCGCCGCGCTCACCGCGCTGCACATCGGCGTCCCCGACGACTACCCGGCCGTGGCCCAGCTCGAGCACGCCCTCGCCGCCGCCGAGGCCGCCGGGATGCCGATGACGGAGGATCGGCTCCGCGCCTACGGTCCCGCCGTCCTGGCCATCGCCGCCTACGACATCGACGAGATGCCCCTGGAACCCCCGTCCCGCGCAATCGAATACGCGGTTCTGGGCACGGCCCTCTACGAACCGGTGATCGCCGCCCTGCGCCGGGTCGCCCACGCCGAGCTCTCCGCCCGCCGCCTCGGCGCCGACGAGCCCACCCGCTGAGGTCCGTACGGACCCGAGCAACATCGAGCTCGGGCGGCCGGCCGGACCGGACGCGTCACGCCGCGAAAAGCAGTGCGGCGCTGATCCAGACGATGACGGCGGTCGCGAAATGGATACCGAACGCCGCCGCCCGGGTGCCGCCGTGGCGCAGCACGATCAGCGTGTCCCCGAAGGGGGTCAGCGAGACGGCCAGCATGTACCAGCCGACCGCGTCGGCGTCCGCGAACAGGATGAGCGCCAGGCCAATGACACCGGAGGTGATGTCCCGCAGGCCTTTCACATCCAGGTAGGCGGCGTCGCCGTCAGGTTTCGCGGGTACACCGAACCCGTCCGCGGCGACCCGCGGTGACACCAGGAACCGAGCGCCGATGACGATGATGAACACGACCAGGAACACGGCGAGGCCGTAGGCGATCGGGGTGAGCATGAGCGGTGGAACTCCTCGGAAATGTACGGAATCGAACGGCCCCACCGTAAAAGCGGCCGGACAACGGGAACAAGACGCAATCTCCCAAGGCTCGTGAAGCAGGACTCAACCATGTCGGCCCCCGCGCGAGCGCGGCGGCGCGGGCGGGGTTCCCGGGCGCACGGGTGATCTTGGTACAGTCCCCCCGCCGTGGTGTTCGGGAAACCGGTGTGATGCCGGTGCGGCCCTCGCCACTGTGATCGGGAGTGAAGATCGATCCGGACGGAGTGATCCGTTCGGGGCCACTGGGGTGCTCGCGCCCTGGGAAGGCTGATCTTTCACGTGGTATCCCGTCAGCCAGGAGACCGGCCACGGCAGGCAACACCCGATTCCACGAGGACCTGGAAGGCGGTCTCGGTGACCCCATCTGTTTTCGCGCGCCTGCGTACCGGCGCGCTGCTGGCCAGCGCACTATTGCTCACCGGTTGCGGGGTGCAGGCCGGGCCCGCCGCCGACGGCGCGAACGCCGTCGCCCGCGCCAATTGCGGCATCGACGTCGCGGTGCCCGCTCCCCCGCAGCGCATCTACGCCGCGTACCAGCCCTCCATCGAGATCGCGCACGCACTCGGCGTCACCGATCGCCTGGCGGGGACCGCGTTCCTGGATTCGGCGGTGCTGCCGGAGTATCAGGCGGCGCAGGCGAGATCCCCCTACGTCGAGAAACTACCGAGCCGCGACGAATTGCTCGCGCAGCGACCGGATTTCGTGCTGTCCGGCTTCAACGGCGTGTTCGCCACCTCGTCGCAGAGCAGCGTGGGCACGCGGGCGAGTCTGCACGATCTGGGTGTGGAGACCTGGGTGCTGAGCCCGCTGTGCCCGAGCGCGGACGGTCTGGCCGACGAGGCGATCGATCCGGCGACGGTGCGCTTCGACAACGTCTACGCCGATCTGCGGGATCTGGGCGCGCTGTGGGGTGTGGCCGATCGCGCCGACACGGTGGTCGCCGACCTGAGTTCGCGCATCGAGGCGGTCCGCGCCAAGGTTGCCGGCGCGCCCAAGCCCAGGGTCGCCGTCCTCACGCCCAAGGACGACGGCTCCTACACCGTCGCGGGCGGTATCGATTTCATCTCCCGGATCATCGAGGCCGCCGGCGGGGTCAACGCCTTCGGCGATCTCACCGAGCGCCGCAACGTGCAGATCGGCGCGGAACAGCTCATCGCCCGCGATCCCGACATCATCCTGACCAGCCTGTGCTGCAAAGCGACCTACGTCCGCGCCGACGCGCAACCGCAGGTGGACAAGATCACCGGCAATCCGGCCTTCGCCAATCTGACCGCCGTGCGCGCGAAAACGGTGCACCCGTTCCTGTTCGCCGATCGCGCCGCCGGGGTTCGCATCGCGCACGCCACCGAACTCGTTGCCGGACTGCTGCATCCGGGTCTGTTCCCGAAGTGACCGGCACCGTGCGCGGCGCGGGCCCGGTCCTGGCCGCGGCCGCGCTCGCCGCGATCTGCGTGGCGTCCCTGCTGATCGGCACGCACCCCGTCGCCTTCGCCGACGTGGTCGCGGCATTCACCGACTTCCAGGGCGGCGATACCGATCGGATCGTGCGCTACATCCGCCTGCCGCGCACCGTGGCCGGACTGCTGGCGGGGCTCGCGCTCGCCCTGGCCGGGGCCGTCATGCAGGGCCTGACCCGCAATCCGCTCGCCGGTCCGAGCCTGCTGGGCATCAACGCCGGCGCGTCACTGGCGATCGTGCTGGCCATGGCGGTGTTCGGACTCGGCTCGGCCGCGGGTCTGGTGTGGTTCGCGTTCCTGGGCGCGGCGGTGGCGGCCGTTGTCGTCTATGCGCTGGGCTCCTTGGGATTCGGCGGCGCGACCCCGGTGAAACTGGTGCTCGCGGGGGCCGCGTTCACCGCCCTGTGCGGCTCGATCACGACCGCGATCACCCTGCTCGATCGCACCACCTTCGAGAATTTCCGCTTCTGGGTGGTCGGTTCGCTCACCCGCGCGAGCCTCGAATCCCTGTGGGCCGTCGTGCCTTTCCTGGCCATCGGGGCCACGCTCGCAGTCGCGGTGGCGAGTTCGCTCGACGCGCTGGCCATCGGGGACGACCTGGCGCGCACCCTGGGCACCCGCCTGCTCGTGGTTCGCGGGCTGGGTGCGCTGAGCGTGGTGCTGCTGGCGGGTTCCGCGGTGGCCATCGCCGGGCCGATCGCGTTCATCGGCCTGGTGATTCCGCACATCGCCCGCGCGTTCGCCGGGCACGACTATCGCCGGGTGCTGCTCTGGTGCGCGCTGCTCGGACCCACGCTGCTGCTGGTCGCCGACATCGCGGGCCGGGTGCTGGCTCAGCCGCAGGAGATCCAGGTCGGCATCATCACCGCCTTCGCCGGATCGCCGTTCTTCCTCTTCCTCGTCCGCAACCGGAAGGTGGCGACCCTGTGACCGCCCGCGAGTCGAGCGTATTGCCCGGGGGCACAGTGCTGTTGCGCTCACCGAGCCGGAGACTGGTCGTGCGCGTCCAACGCCGCTCCGCCCTGATCACCCTGGCGCTCACCGCGGCGGCCCTGCTGGTGGCGGCGTGGTCGCTCACCGTCGGGCACTACCCGCTGACCGTCGCCGACGTGCTGCGGGTACTGGGCGGCGGCGGCACGCTCATCGAATACGACGTGGTCGTGGCCGATCGACTGCCGCGCGTGCTGACCGGTCTGGGCACCGGCGCGGCGTTCGCGATCTCCGGCGCGATTCTGCAGCGCATCGCGACCAATCCCCTGGTCAGTCCGGAGATCATCGGCATCAATACCGGTGCGTCGCTGGGCGCGCTGGTGGTGACCGTCATTCTCGGCGGTTCGGGGCTCGGCGTGGTCGGCGGCGCACTCGCCGGCGCGTTCCTGGCCATGGCGCTGATCCTGGCGGTCGCGACCAAGGACGGCCTCGACGGGTACCGCCTGGTCCTGGTCGGCATCGGCGTGACCGCCATGCTGTCCGCGGCCATCGCGTTCATCCTGACCCGCGCGAACATCTATCAGGCGCACACCGCGGCCATGTGGCTCACCGGCAGTCTGGCCGGACGTGCTTGGCCGCACGTGGGATTCGCGGCCGCGGCGCTGCTCGCGGTGGTGCCGCCGCTGATCGTGTGCGCGCGCTCGCTGCCGCTGCTCGAACTGGGCGACGAACTCGCCCATTCCCTCACCGGCCGGCGCGGACCGCGGCGCACGATTCTGATCGTGCTCGCCGCGCTGGCCGCCGCCCTGGCCACCGCGGCGGCCGGACCGATCGCCTTCGTAGCCCTGGTCGCCCCACAGATCGCGCGCAGGCTGCTCGCCGAACGCGGCGCCGGGCTCGCCCCCGCCGCGGCCGCGGGCGCGCTGCTGGTGGTCGCCGCCGATCTGGCCGCACGCCGCCTGTTCCCCGCCGAGCTCCCGGTCGGGGTGGTCACCGCGATTCTCGGCGCCCCCGTTCTCGTCTATCTCCTCGCCCGCGCAACCCGGATCGGACACGCTGGATGACCGCACATCTGACCACCGCCGGACTCGGCCTCGCCTACCGCGGCGCCACCGTCGTCACCGACGCCGAACTGGATTTCCCCGCCGGGCAATTCACCGTCGTCGTCGGCCGCAACGGCTGCGGAAAGTCGACGCTGCTGCGCGGGCTGGCCCGCCTGCTGCCACCGGCCACCGGCTCGGTGCTGCTCGACGGAGCCGACATCGCCCGCTTGCCGGCTCGAACACTGGCGCGCCGCCTCGGCATGCTGCCGCAACAGCCCGTCGCACCCGACGGAATCACGGTGGGCGATCTCGTCGGCCGGGGCCGGCATCCGCATCAGCGCTGGTTCCGGCAGTGGTCGGCGGCCGATGACGCGGCGGTCCGGAAAGCGTTGTCCGCCACCGGAACCCTGGAGCTGCTCGACCGGACGCTGGACGAGCTGTCGGGCGGGCAACGGCAGCGGGTCTGGCTGGCGCTGGCCATCGCCCAGGATCCGGAGGTGATGCTGCTGGACGAGCCGACCACCTTCCTGGACCTGGCTCATCAGCTCGACATCCTCGACGTGCTGCGAACCCTGTTGCCCCGCACCATCGTCGCGGTCCTGCACGATGTGAATCTGGCGGCCCGCTACGCTGACCACATCGTGGCCATGAAGGACGGCCGGGTGATCGCCCAGGGCGCTCCGGCGCGGATCGTGCGGCCCGAGATCATGTTCGAGGTCTTCGATCTGGAGTGCGCGGTGATCGAGGATCCGCTGACCGGAACCCCGCTGGTGATTCCGGCCCCGCGGCCGGGGCGCGCCGCATGAGCCGCAGGCACGTGCTCGTCGCCCGCCCCACGCCGTCCGGGGTGGATCTCGTTGCCGTGCAACGCCTGGCCGACGCCTGCGGAATCGGGTACGCGGTCCTCGATCAGGACGAGCCGACGATCCACGATGTGCTCGACGACGCGCTGCGCGACGGCGTGCCGGTCACGCTCGTTCCGCTGGCGGTGCCCCGAGACCGCTATCTGGAGACCTGGATCGCACGCGCGGTGGCGAATTGGCGGGAGAGCCGCGGGGCCGAACTGGAGGTGCGACTCACCGCGGGCATCGACACCACCGCGGAATTCCTCGACGCGGTCCGGGTCCGCATGAAAGAGGACGGCGCGCCGATCTCGGCGAGCCCGCGCGCCTTCCGCAGTCCGGCCTGGTCGCAGCTGCCCGAGCACAATGCGCACATCCTGGTCTGCCGCGGTCCGCGCTGCACCGTCTACGGCGCGGGCGAGCTCTACCGGGAGTTGCGGCGCGACAACCCCGACGCGCTGGTCACCCCGACCGGCTGCCTCAACCCCTGCAACCTGGGGCCGCTGTACATCACCTATCCCGGCGGCGAATGGCATTCGCGCGCGCCGCGATCCGAGCCGGCGGACGCTGCCGGGACAAGCGAGGAGATTTTCCGTCCGAAGTGGACGATAGCCGGAAATGAAGGGCCGCAGCCCCTTCCCACTCTCAACATATAGCGCACCCGGGGGCTTGCGGCAAGACCCCGGTGATACCGCAGAATCATCCGCCGTAGCCGAAACCCGGCGGAAATGGAGTACTGAGAATGCCTGTGCTGGACACCGACGTGATCATTGTGGGCGCGGGACCGAGCGGCCTGATGCTGGCCGGTGAACTGCGGCTCGCGGGTGTGCGGACGCTGGTGCTCGAACGTCAGCCCGCGATCCGGGACGTGCCCAAGGCCAGCGGCATCGGCGGGCGCATCCTGGATCTGCTGCGCTACCGCGGACTGCTCGAGCGTTTCGAGGCGGCGAGCGGTGACCCGCACGTCGCGGCGCGCTTCCCCTTCGGCGACGTGTACCTGGACCTCACGAACATGGCGGAGCCGCCCATGCGGGCGCTGCCGCTGCCGCAGCGGGAGATCGAGCGCATCCTGGACGCGCACGCGAGCGACCTCGGTGCGGAGATCCGGCGGGCCAATCAGGTGATCGGGGTGAGCCAGGACCCCGGCACGGTGACCGCCGAGGTGCGCGGGCCCGACGGCGAATACCGGGTCAGCGCCCGCTACCTGGTGGGCTGCGACGGCGGCCGCAGCCGGATTCGCGAGCTGGCCGGAATCGACTTCCCGGGCACGACCTACCCGCAGGTCAACCGATTCGCCGCGGTCACGGTCTCCGACGCGGTCACCGTGCTCGAGAACGGCGACATCGAGGTCCCCGGGCTGGGCGTGGTGCACGCGGGCTTCACCCGCACCGAGCGCGGCGCGTTCGCGTTCGCCGCCACGCCCGGCGGGCTCTCGCTCATGACCACCGAGGACGAGACCGCCGAATACGACGATGACGAACCGCTGACCCTGGCCGAACTCGGTGCGAGCATCACGCGGGTGCTGGGCGCGGAGCTGCCGCTGACCGGTTCGACCCGGCTCTCGCGCTTCACCTTCAAGGACCGGCAGGCCGAAAGGTACAGCGCCGGGCGGATTCTGGTGGCCGGCGACGCCGCGCACCTGTTCCCGGCCACCGGCACCGCGCTGAACGTGGGCATGCTCGACACGGTCAATCTCGCGTGGAAACTGGCCGCCGACGTACAGGGCCGGGCCCCCGCCGGTCTGGTAAACACCTACCACGACGAACGTCATCTCGCGGGCGCCCGGGCCCGCCTGCAAACTCGCGCCCAGGTGGCCCTGCGCCGCGGGCACGATCCGGCCGCCGACGCCCTGCGGACCGTGGTCCAGGAACTGCTGACCGACGAGCAGCCGCTCGAACGCCTGGGCAACCTGGTCGGGCACAACGACATTCGCTACCCCATGCCCGGCGCGAACCCCCACCCCCTGGCCGGCGCCTTCGCCCCCGACCTCACCCTGCACACCGAGGACGGCGTCACCGACGTCGCGACCCTGATGCACGCCGCCCGCCCGGTCCTGCTCATCCTCACCGACCGCCCCGACCTGCACACCGCCGCGAGCGACTGGCGGGAAAGGGTCGAGATCCGCACCGGCAAGACCGCGGATCGCCCCGCCGACGCCCTGCTCATCCGCCCCGACGCCCATGTCGCCTGGGCCGCGCGCATCGACGAATCCGCCGATACCGCGGGCGAATCCCTGCGCGCTGCCCTGACCGCCTGGTTCGGCACGCCCTGACCCGATGCGGTGGTGCGCCGGTCACCGACC